>NZ_LWFH01001001.1:0-74479 GCF_001635725.1 Oleiphilus sp. HI0066 | reverse complement strand
CATGACAAACTAGATATTACATATAGAGATAAAGCGCACTATGGATAATTTACTGTGCGCTCAAAAAATGGGTTGAGTTTAATGTACTGTTGAAGGGACTTCTTCTTTTTGCTGCGCTTCGTATGCAGCTTTTGACTTTACGCTTGCGGTTTGAACACCGGCACCGATCATCGCTTTTGCAACTTCTACAGAATGCTCACGCAAGTACTCACTAACTTCCTCAGAAAACTGGATCGTTACTAATGCACCTTCTTCATCGATTCGTTTTAAAACAAATTCACCATCGTCTTGCTGAACAATCTCTAAGAAAGAACTATCTGCAGTACTCACACTTACTCCACAAATCTATTTTCATTAACGATGAATGGTATCACAGGGAGACATAGGCTCTCTATGCTCTGAGAGGATCAAAGCGTCATTAAATATAAAATTTATTAAATTGAAAGAAATAACAATATTTCTTCTTCAGGGCCTGAATAGCTTACCTATAATCTCGCCATAGTTTTTAACGCTTACATTTGGGCCGAATATGCCAACTAAACCGTCTTCCAATATCGCGATCCTTACCTTAACTCTCGCCATGTTGATTTGGGCTAGCTCATTCATAGCGCTTAAAATAACATTTCAAGAGCTACATCCTGCCCAAGTGTTATTTGGAAGAATGTTATTGGCCAGTGTCTTTTTCGTATTCATGCTGCGTTGGATGGGGCGTCTAAACTATCAACGAGGTGACTGGAAGCTACTATTAATGATGGCGATAATGGAGCCCTGCCTCTATTTCATATTTGAATCATTAGCACTTCAAAACACGACAGCATCTCAAGCTGGCGTTGTAACATCTCTTCTGCCTTTATTGACTGCAATTGGCGCTTACCTTGTTCTCGACGAACGTCTGCATATTCGAACTTGGTTAGGATTTGCCATCGCCATTGTCGGTGCGATTATTTTAAGTGTTGCTGGAGATAGCTCAGAGACAGCCCCTAATCCGATGTTAGGTAACTTTTACGAATTGTTAGCGATGGTTTGCGCTGCCGTGTATACCTTAGCTGTGAAGCATTTAGTGAGTCGTTACTCCCCTCTCTTTCTCACAGCTCTGCAATCTTGGGTTGGAGCAATCTTCTTTCTTGGGCCTGCGATGTACGTCCCTTTACCTGAAACCATTAGTACAACGAGCGTTGTTGCCGTGATGTATCTTGGCATTATCGTTTCGATCGGCGCCTATGGCTTATACAATTATTCTCTGACGCGAGTACCTGCTACTCAAGCCTCTGCCTTCATCAACTTGATTCCAGTATTCACTGTTATCATTGCATTTCTAGTTTTAGGGGAATATTTCAACCACACGCAGTTTATCGCCTGCAGCGTAATCATCATCGGCTTGTATTTAAGCAGGACGCCTAAAAAACAAGACCTTAATTAATACTCGGCGTATTGTTCTCGCACATCAGAGATGAATCGCTTCAACTCACCGAACATTTGCGAGGCGTCTGCTACACCCATTTTTAACGAGAGAGCTCGCACGTCAATTTGAGTGACGGAAAGATCACCCATCAACCCGTCGTTCTGAGCTGCCTCGGCAGTTTTGTTGTCAGCCAACACCCAAGCATCTACACACACAAGAACCTCACGCTGATCAAAGTTATCTAGATCAATAAAACCAGCTTCCCAGCTCTCGCGACCGCGACTTCGTTCAACGAAGGCGCTAACAGACGCTACATTACTGTAGATCGACAGAAACTCTGACCAACTTTGGATAGTATTCACTTTGTTCTTGGGAGAGAGAAGCTCAGACCACTCGTTCAACCATGCCTGCCATGCCGTACTTAAGGACATCAAATAGCCATTGTAAATAAGCTTACGATCCGCGCTACTTACATTATTTATTGCAGCAATTTGTTTCTCATACCGACCCGCAAAAAGCATTTGTGCCTGCACGACATCTCGCCAATTTTTCATATACCCTCCAAATTTATGCGCAGTATACGTGTTGCTTTTCTAATCCGCACTTGAAGAGACGTAAACCATGATCTTTACTGAACTAAAGGCAAATGAATAAGGACAAAAACGCCTGATGACCACAAAAGTATTAATATGTGACGATTCAAAACTCGCACGTAAGCAAATGGCGGCTTCACTCCCTGAGGACTGGGATATTGAGGTGAAGTTTGCAGAGCACGGAGCAGAGGCGCTGAAGCTCGTAAAAGCGGGTGAAGCAGACGTCATGTTTATCGATCTAAATATGCCCGTCATGGATGGCTATGAAACACTCGAGATGATTTCATCGCTAGACCTGCCTTGCATGAGCATTGTTGTATCGGGCGATATTCAGCCTGAGGCCAATGCTCGCGTAAAGCGCTTGGGAGCGATCGATTTTCTCAAAAAACCAATAGACCAAGGGCAATTAATCAGCCTATTGGAAGATTTTGGGCTTTATCGTACAGCCAATGAAGCATCCGCAAATCCGAACGTCAAAGATGCAATCAACAGCATCACTAGCATCGATTATCGCGAATACATGCAAGAGGCTAGCAACGTCGCAATGGGGCAAGCCGCGGACCTTCTTGCTCGCTATTTGAACGTATTTGTAAAATTACCTATTCCTAACGTTAACATCATTGATGTTGGCGAACTGGAAATGGCTCTGGCTCATACCGAAGAGACATCCAGCTATTCGGCTGTATGCCAAGGCTTTATTGGTTCAGGCATTTCTGGAGAGTCGCTGCTCATCTTCAACGACTCTTGCTTTAAGGACATGGCAAGCCTTCTGAATTTTCAGGGCGAGATCGATAGTAAGGCAGAACTTGAATTGCTAATGGAAATGGCCGGCATATTAAGCGGAGCCTGCATTAATGGTCTGGCTGAACAAATCGATCTCATCTTTAGCCAAGGACATCCGGTAGTGCTGGGTCAGCACGTTCAAGTCAATGAACTGATTGGCAAGAATTCAAACCAATGGAAGCAAACGCTGGCTATTGAAATTAATTACAGCATCGAAAACCACAACATCTCATGTGACCTGCTATTGCTCTTCACTGAAGATTCGCTCGATAAACTGTATGAGCAAATCAACTACCTACTGAATTAAGAATATGGAAGCAGCACTCGAACAAATGAAAGAATTCCATTGGTTGATGGACATGGTCCAAACCGTGGATGTCGGATTAGTTGTTATTGATGAACAGTTCAATGTAAAAGTCTGGAACAGCTTTATGGAGAGCCACAGCGGAGTCAGCTCTGACAAGCTACGCAATAAAAACCTGTTCGAAGAATTTAAAGATCTTCCAGAAGATTGGCTAAGACAAAAAGTGAACACGGTATTTGCGTTAAAAAACCGTTCATTTATGACATGGGAACAACGTCCTTATCTATTTCAGTTCCCTAATTATCGACCAATTACCGGTACTGAGAAATTCATGTACCAAAACATCACCATATCACCGCTAGTTTCTTTGGACGGAAGCGTCAATCAAGCTGTAATCATTATTTACGATGTCACCGACATCGTAGCGAACCGTAAAGCTCTTGAAAAAGCCAACGATGAATTACAGATGCTTAGCCGCACAGATCGACTGACAGAACTCTACAATCGTGGCTATTGGGAAGAATGCCTTGTTCGAGAGTACGCCCGTTACACGCGTTATAAAACTGAATGTTCCGTTGTCATGCTAGATATCGATCACTTCAAAAAGGTGAATGACACCTACGGACATCAAGCCGGAGATGCTGTGATTCGTAAGGTCTCTTCGCTCGTACGTGACAATTTAAGAAAAACAGATATCGCTGGTCGATATGGCGGCGAAGAATTTGGAGTTATTCTTCAAAATACTGATTCAGATTCAGCCGTTTATTTTTGTGAACGCTTAAGAAAATCAGCCGAAAAATGTGTCGTGACGCATGACGGACAAGAAATCAAATTTACTATCAGCCTCGGTATTAGTCAGGCCGATCCGAACCTTATGGATTACAAAGCTTGGTTAGAGCAAGCAGACCACGCACTTTATGCAAGTAAGGAAGGCGGTCGAAATCAAACTTGGGTCTATTCAAAAGTCTGAGTACACTACGCGCTTTACCAACACTTATGGAAAAAGCGCTTGAACATCTGCCACGTTAATCTTGCTCGCGGCTTCAGCGGGGGCGAAAGCCAGACAATTTTGCTAATCAAAGAGCATCTTCGCCTTGGCTATCACGTTAACGTTGTCGCTAAAAAAAACTCCCCCTTTTCGAATGCATGTAAAGCATTGGAATGCTCAGTTATAGAGGTAAGCCATTACCTGACTGGGCATAGCAAAGATGCCACTAGCAATATGCACGTCATGCATGTACATGAAGGACAAGCCATTTACTGGGCACTCATTCAAAAGCTAATATTTGGCACGCCATACATCGTCACAAGAAGAATCGACAATAAATTCAAAGATAAATGGATATCAAGCCTTGCTTACCGACAAGCATCAAATATTGTCTGTGTAAGTCATGCCGTTGAAAACATCGTCTCCAGACAATTTCCCGACGCGCGCACCAACGTCGTGAATGATTCGCCTGTTGCTTACCCAATTGATGAGCATGCTCTCGCAGCACTTCAGAGCAAATACAAAGACAAATTCATCGTTATTCAAGCTGCCAAACTCTATAAGCACAAAGGCTTTGATATCACTATCGCGGCGGCAAAGCGTCTACGAAAACAAACAGATATACACTTTTGTCTGTTAGGTGACGGTCCGGAACTCCATTATCTTGAAGCACAAGCGGATGGCGCACTCAATGTAGAATTTGTTGGTCGCCAAAATGATATGGGAACGTGGTTTGCCCTTGCAGATATCGTGGTTCTGCCATCTCATACAGAGGGCATGGGTTCAGTACTACTTGAAGCGACCTTGGCAGGAACGCCTGTTATCGGGAGCCGTGCAGGCGGGATACCCGACGCGATTCACGAAGAAGTAAATGGATTACTCGTAGATATAGCTGAACCTGAACAACTGGCCAATGCCATATTACGCATCAAAACGGATACAACACTGCAGCGAAAAATAGCACAACAAGCGCCTTCATTTATTGATGGGTTTAGTATTCAACATGCAGCAAATCGTTATGCGCATATCTACACTGAGCTATGACACCACAACTTAAAATTGCCGTGAGGCAAACCTTTCCCGTTATGTTTGGCTACGTCCCTATGGGCATGGCCTTCGGCGTATTGTTTTCGGAGCTTGGATACCCCTGGTACTTCGCAAGCATTATGGGCATTGTTATTTTTGCTGGAGCTGCACAGTTCATGGCTGTTGGCTTGCTTGCAGCGGGAGCGGGATTGATTGAAGTCACTGTTACAACACTGCTTCTGAACTCTCGACATGTTTTTTATGGGCTATCTCTGCTACAGGAATTCAAAGTAAAAGGTTGGCGGCGATGGTATTTAATTTTTGGCCTGACAGACGAGACCTATTCCCTGTTAACCTCAATGAAAGGCGATAAAGACGTTACACAGCAAAGTATCAGTGATCTGCAATTAATTATCACGGCGCTTAATCAAAGCTATTGGGTGATAGGCTGTACACTCGGCGTTCTTATTGGCGAGCAACTTAGCTTCAACACACAAGGCCTTGAATTCACCTTAACAGCCTTGTTTATGGTACTGGTAATCGAACAGTATAAATCAGTGAAATCATTCGCACCTTTTGCAATCGCTCTTGTTAGTGGCGCACTAGCACTTTGGCTAGCAACACCGCAAAACATGCTGCTCGTATCACTTAGTTTAAGTTTGGCTTTACTGCTAATGAAATATAGGCTGAAGCCATGGACATAATGTACTTAATTGGATTTATCGCAACGATGGCCGCTGCTACCTTTGCAACCAGAGCACTTCCATTTGTTCTTTTTCACAACCAGCAGCATCCTGTCGTCCTATTTCTAGGGCGCTATCTTCCACCCGCAGTGATGGCTCTTCTCGTGATGTATTGTCTAAAAGATGTCGAATGGTTGTCTGGCAATCACGGACTACCTGAGATCATTAGTTTGAGCCTTGTAATCGTTGCCCACTTGCTATTTAAAAATGCCTTAATCAGTATTTTTAGCGGCACGGCACTTTACATGCTTTGGGTGCAAGGCGTATTAGCCAGCCTGATATAAGAGCCAGTACAACCCAATCAATTCCGACTCAAAAAGAGTACCCCAAGATTGCTACGAAGAATGTTTGTCAGCGTAAGACTTCATATACTTATAAAACACGCCATTCGCATTCGACCACGAAATAGCTAAACCACGCCACCCTGCGAGAAACCCACCTTTTACGACAAAGCTCTCGAAAAATCGCCACATAGCTTTTAAGAAAATAATAGAAGGCGGGTAGCTTTTCCCACTTTGTCGATTAATTTCTGTATATCGATCAACCTTCACTAAAAACTGCCCGAGATGCTGAACTGCGTTATGCTCAATCGGGTAAGGGATTTTTTTAACGTAGCTACCCTCATGAATTGCCACACTTTCATGTACGTCATTGTCGTTAAAATTATGCGCTTCGCGATTAAACAAACGCACTAACCAGTCGCCGCCCCAGCCTGCATACTTAACATACTTACCCATTAAAAAGTTTTTACGTAACACTTTAATCGCCATCGTCGGATCTTGATTAGGAAGCCAGTCTTCTAAGTACGCTCCCAGCTCTGGCGTGATCATTTCATCGGCATCAAGCGATAACACCCAATCATTCGTCGCACAAGCGACAGCAGCTTGCTTGGTCTTTCCAAAGCCTTGAAACTGCCCTTCAAATACCTGCACATTTTGATATTCAGCCGCAATATTTAAGGTCGCATCACTTGAGCCATTGTCGTACAGCACAACTTCTGAAAAAGCGCGTAATGAATCTAATGTCGCGCGCAGGGTATCTTCAGCGTTTTTGACAATAATGACTGCACTAACGTGATCAATCATGATGCATTCCTTAAAAAGAAAAATTTGAAGAATAAAAAAAGGGAGCCGGGGTAACGGTAAGCTTCCGAACTAAGCATACCGTTTTTTGGCTCCCTGAGGGACATTGATCGCTACTGATTTGCTTCAGTGATTACTTAGACAAATCCAATAGCAATTTGTTCAATCGATTTACAAATGCGCCGGGCTCTTTCAATTGATCGCCCATCGCCAATGCTGCTTGGTCAAATAAAACAAGCGTCAGATCATTAAATCGTTCATCGTCTTGTTCATTATTCAACTGAGCTACAAGAGGATGCTCTGGGTTCAATTCAAAACTTGGCTTGCTTTCAGGTACAGGTTGTCCTGCAGCTTCCATGATCTTTTTCATCTGCGCATCCATATCATGCGCACCAGCAACCAAACATGCTGGGCTGTCAGTCAAACGATTCGTCATACGAACTTCATCTACTTTATCTTCAAGTAGCTCTTTGATCTGTTTAACCAATGCTTCGTATGTCTTATTCGCTTCTTCCTGTTGCTTCTTGTCTTCTTCTGCTTCGATCTCACCGAGGTCAAGCTCGCCCTTAGTGATGTCTTGAAGATGCTTACCTTCAAAATCAGACAGGTAAGAGATCATCCAGCCATCAATGCGATCGCTTAGCACTAGAACCTCAATACCCTTCTTACGGAAGATTTCCATATGTGGGCTAGAAATACCTGCCGCATGACTTTCTGCCGAGATATAGTAAATCTTGTCTTGGCTCTCTTGCATGCGAGACACGTAATCATCAAGCGATACGTTCTGAGCGCTGTCGCCGTTTGTCGTCGCGAAGCGAAGTAACTTAGCAAGTTTTTCTTTATTAGAAAGATCTTCGCCAATACCTTCTTTAATTACCTGGCCAAACTCATCCCAGAATGATTGATATTTCTCAGCATCGTTCTTGGCCATTTTGGTCAGAGTATCAAGCACACGCTTAGTCAGTGCTGTACGCAAGCTATCAACAGTCTTATCGCTTTGAAGAATTTCACGAGAAACGTTCAAACTTAAATCACGCGTATCAACAATACCTTTTACAAAACGAAGGTAGAGAGGCAGGAACTGCTCTGCTTCATCCATAATAAAAACGCGCTGTACGTATAGCTTTAAGCCACGAGGAACTTCACGGTTGTACAAATCAAACGGTGCTTTTGCAGGAATATAAAGCAAGCTTGTGTAATCGAGCTTACCTTCAACACGGTTATGGGCCCATGTTAGCGGATCCTGGAAGTCATGCGAGATATGCTTATAGAAAGACTTGTAATCATCTTCAGAGATTTCTGATTTTGACAATGTCCATAGTGCCGTCGCTTCGTTAATTGCCTCGTCTTCAGGTTCTTTCTGCTCTTCGCCTTCTGCCGCTGGCATTGGCTCAGACTTCATAATGACCGGGAAAGAAATATGATCCGAGTACTTCTTAACAAGACTGCGTAAGCGCCAGCCATCAGCAAACTCAGACTCTTCTTCTTTCAAATGCAGAACAATAGAGGTTCCACGTGCCGTGCGCTCAACTGTTTCAATCGTGAACTCACCCTCACCTTCAGAACTCCAGTGCACGCCCTGCGCAGCATCTGTGCCTGCGCGACGGGTAAAGACTTCAACCTTATTCGCAACGATGAAGGCAGAATAAAAACCAACACCAAATTGACCGATTAGCTGAGAATCTTGTTTGCTATCACCAGTCAGCTTCGACATAAATTCAGCTGTACCAGACTTAGCGATAGTGCCCAAATGATTAATGACGTCTTCACGCGTCATACCAATACCGTTATCGGTAATGGTCACTGTGTTCGCATCTTTATCGAAATCGAGACGAATCTTCAGGTCGCCATCATTTTCGTATAAAGCATCATTTGAAAGCGCTTCAAAACGTAACTTATCCTCTGCATCTGACGCGTTAGAAATCAGCTCGCGCAAGAAGATTTCTTTATTGCTATATAAGGAGTGAATCATTAAATGAAGTAATTGTTTTACTTCAGTTTGGAAGCCTAAGGTTTCAGCGTTAGCACCAAGGTTCTCAGTTGCAGACATAAAACGATCTCTCTAACTATTTTGTTTGTATCATCCAAGCGATAGCGATATACGCTCGCCAACTTTCATGTGCTTAGCAATGTGAGGTCGCTTAAAAAATTTTCAAGGCAGAGAGCGGTAAATTCACAGATGAATTTATTAACAGGTGTCGTTACACTTGTGCGGCGTTTCGACTTACTTGCGGCGCGAGCGATCCAACTCACTTATAAAAAAGAAGTCATACCATGTTGCGAGCATTTGTTATTTTTCTATTTTCTGTCGTTGTGTTTATCGGTTTAAGTGCCTCTGTACTTGATGCGATATATGGCGGCGGTGATGAATTTCCCGACCGAACAACCGAACCGACCTTAACTGCGGATGCGCTTGAACTCGTTGTAGATCTCCCCTATCCACCTGGAAATATTGCGGTCAGCTCAGAAGGTCAGGTTTTCTTTACCTATCATCCAGAAGGGCGCCCAGCGTATAACTTAGCGGAAATTGTTGATGGCGAGGTTAAGCCTCTTCGCTTAGAAGGCGAAAAAGCATCCGCTTTAAATCTCGAAACAGTACTCTCGATGCGAATCGATCAACAAAATCGATTATGGCTACTCGACTATGCAAATCATGGAACAGGAACTGCGAAAATCGCGGCTATCGATATCTATTCTCGTGAGCTCGTTCATTACTATGAATTTTCGAGCGACATCGCAGGTTTAGGCTCGCACATGAACGATTTCCAAGTAGAACCTAATGGGCGATATATCTTAATCGCTGACGCGAGTATTTTTGGCTTAGACCCCGCTGTCATTGTGTACGACACCCAAACTCAAACCGCTCGCCGCGTTATTGAAGACCATGAATCCGTTGACGCCGACAAATATATTCCGGTCGTGGAAGGTGAGAAGATGTTGATGTTTGGCGTGTTTGCTGTGCGTCCCGGTGTCGATTCAATTGCGCTAGATCGTGAAGCAAAGTGGCTTTATTTTGCGCCAGTTAGTGATGAAGCTATGTACCGTGTTCCAGTAAGTGCGCTCATTGACGAGTCCTTACCAAGAGACGAACTCTACGCTCGTATCGAACGCTTTGCTGCCAAAACCATGAGTGACGGCCTTACAACAGATAATGCGGGAAATATTTATATTTCCGATATAGAACATTCGGCGATCGTCGTGATGAATCCGCAAGGCCAATTACAAACACTATATAAATCCAAAATGCTTCGTTGGCCTGACGGCTTTAGCTTTGGCCCTAATGGAGACTTATACATGACAGCCAGTGCATTGCAGTTCGTTATGGCCAAACCTGACAGCTACATCCAGCAAAATGGTCCATATCAAATCTTTAAACTACAGACAGAACAGACTGCAACAGCAGGCCACTAAATAAATATACTCAAGACAATTGCTTGAACCGCATTCCAAACGGTTCAGGCAATCTTCTTTCTAGCACAACTCATGGCTCTCATAGCTCTCATGTCTGCCACGCATTAATCACAAATGCGTACCGATAAAGTTAAATCTTATTCGCGAGACAACATGTACAACACATGCCGATCAACGTTTAAATACTCCACAAGCGCATCAGAACCAAGCGAGATCGCCTTAAATAAGATCAAGTTGACACTCTGTCGCGTAATTGTCTTTTGTCATACAACAATAAAACGGTACTGTCTTTTATGTCTGCGAACACGTCATTAATCGGTGAATCATTAACTCTCCCTTGCGGAGCCATTCTGCCTAATAGAATTGCCAAAAGCGCAATGACCGAAGGCTTAGCCGAGAAAGGTGACTTGCCAGGAAAAGAACTTGAAACCTTGTATCGCCGTTGGTCACACGGTGGCGCAGGCCTCCACATTACGGGTAATGTCCAAGTCGATCGCCGGTATCTTGAACGTGCGGGAAATGTTGTACTAGAAGACGATAAAGATTTAGATCGTTTCAAATCTTGGGCAAAAGCAAGCCAAGAAGATGGCAATCATTGCTGGGTACAGTTGAATCACCCGGGTCGACAGTGCCCCAAACTAGTCAACAGTACGCCTTTATCGCCTTCTGATGTCCACCTAGAAATGCTTGGTAATTTTGGCAAGCCAAAGCCGATGACTGAAGCGGACATTCAAGACGTCATTCAACGCTTCGCTCGTTCAGCTGAACTCTGCAAAGAAGCCGGTTTTAAAGGGATTCAAATACATAGTGCGCATGGGTATCTACTCAGCCAGTTCTTGTCTCCGAAAGTAAATAAACGCCAAGACCAATGGGGCGGAAGCATCGAGAACCGAGCTCGCTTACTTAGAGCTATAATCAAAGCTGTGCGAGAAAAGGTCGGCGCAGAATATCCAATCGGAGTGAAGCTTAATTCTGCTGATTTCCAAAAAGATGGATTTAGCTTCGAAGAGTGCGTTCAAGTTGCCAAATGGCTCGGCGAAGACGGCGTCGATTTACTTGAGATTTCAGGCGGCACGTATGAGCAACTGAGTCTTATGGGGGTTGAACCCACAGAGGTCAGAGAGAGCACGCGCAAGCGAGAAGCCTACTTTATTGAATATGCACAACGCATTCGCGAGGCTGCCAACATTCCATTGATGGTAACAGGCGGGTTCCGATCACGCTCTGTTATGGAGAAAGCGCTTGCGGATAAAGAACTCGATGTGATTGGTTTGGCACGCCCCCTTTGCACGCAAGTAAACTGTCCACGCGATCTGATTGAATCAAAGATTGACAGTCTAGACGACTATGAACATCAACTTGTTCTCGGCAAAGGCTTTTGGGGAAATAATAGTCGCTCTGATCTCATTAAAGCGATCAATAGCTTCGGCGCGGTTGGTTTTTATTACTGGCAGATGATTCTGCTAGCGAAAGGCAAGGAGCCAAATCCTAAGACTACAACGGTGCGTTATTTCCTTCGTCATATGAAGAATGACTTCAAACTAAACATGCGAAGAAAATTTGGTTAACGAGAAGCCTTATAATCGAAAACATATGAGCGCTGAACTTAAGCAGCGCTCATAAAAATTTGGAGGTTGTTATTCCAATAAGAAATGGGCACGCGCTAAGGCAATAGGCTTTTCTCTTCTTTGCTGCCATGCATGCACTTCCACATTCGCAACACGCCCTCCCTGACGAGTCACTTCGCAGTGGACGAAAGTATCTCTATCTAGACCGGCACGTAGATAATCGATCGAAAAATCGATAATCCTAGGAATCACGCCCCCAGGTTGCGTGGCTAGCAAATGCAGCATGCTCGCCATTTCCATAAAGCCACCTAATACACCACCATGAATCGCTGGCAAAATAGGGTTTCCTATATTACTTGGCTGACGATTTAACTTGTAAAATCCTGCGGCTGGTTCTCCATCTAATTCCACCCCAATATAAGACGCATAAGGGATAGCAGAAATCAGTGGTTCGAAATCTTTCGTTGCGAGTGCTGATGCACGAAGGTCCTTTAAGCTAACCTGCGATCGTGTGTTCTCATTGAAAGTAAATTCGGGTATTTGAGTGCCTTTGGTCATATGTTCCAAAGATGGAATACCTTTGGCACCCATGCGCATAAACGTGGCCACACAATGCGCGACAGTGCGATCAACTTGGTAAGCTTCACAACGCATGAATACGATATTTTTAGTGACGCGATAACAACTAGCGCGCGCATATACGGGTTGATCAGGTCGTGCTGAACGCATGTAATCAACACGTAAGTCTAAAGTTGGACAGAGCTCAAACTCTGGCAATGCACATAAAACCCCTGCGCCGGCAGCTGTATCCATTAGGGTAGTAATCGCCCCCCCATGAATAACACCAGTATCAGGGTTACCAATAATTTTCTCTGTATAAGGAAGTTCTAAGATTAATTCATTCTCGCGTGCCGAAGCTACGGTAATTCCGAGCGCCTGGCATTGAGCCAAAACAGAAATAAACCCTTCGACCTGACCTAACAAAATACTTTCGTCACGCATTCTTTATACAACCATTGTTTGAGAAAGGCAGGATTATAGTGAACTTCGTCACAAATAATAAGGCTTAAGCATCATACCCAAGCAGAGAAAGCAGCAATTCACTGGATTGCTCGGGCTGTTCAAACATAAAACAATGCCCGCCAATGGTTTTGCTTGCTTCTACAAAGGGATATTGGCGCGCTAGCTTAGGCAAGTTGGCACGCACAAAGTCATACGTGCGTGAGCCATAAATCATGTGCACAGGTATACCCAAGGCAGCTAGAGAAGACCAAACCGAGTTCGAGTAACTCGAGAAAATATTACTCTCTATTTTCGGCGGACATTTCAGTGAAAAACCACCGTTTTCATCTGATTTTATCGCATGATTAAGGTAGGAGCGTAAACAATCATCATCCCAGCCTTTGAAAGTGCCGCGTTGATAAAAGTAATTCCATAATGCTTCTTCGTCAGGCCAATACGTACCGCGAACAAGCGCTTGTTTTGCCAGGGGAAAGTGCTTTGACAGACCCAACATGCGTAAGCCATTCGCCGCATATGACCACGATCTCGACCCAATAATTGGATCTAACAAAAATACTTTCGTGAATAGCTTTGGGTCGATCTGTGTCATCAATAACGTGTTCACACCTCCAAAACTATGGCCTATCCCTATTCGCTCCACATCAGCCCATAAGGTTGAATAGTGCTGCCACACTTCAGTAAAGCTAGATGCACTATCATCCCAATCAGTAAAAGGACGAACTCCTGCGTCACTATCGCCATGTCCTTGCGCATTACTCAAAAAGATATCGAAATGTTTACTCAAGGGCCCTAGGAACTTTTCATACACCAAGCCGTTAAATCCATTGCCATGAAGAAAATGAATCACCGGTTTTCCAGTTGGAGGGGTGTAATGTCCACGCAAAGTAAAGCCTGCAGAGACGGTGTATTGCCATGGTTCCAAACCATGAATATACGAAGAGACTTGTTGGGCCAAGTGACTACCTATGAGTGATTAATGCCTGATATTTCTTTTTCAATGAATGAGTCATTTCATTGCTAATCGCATCCAGCGACTCTAAAGAAACAGGAGGATAATAATGCGAGCGGTAATGGTTCACAAATTTTAGTGTTAAAAAACCATCAAACCACTGGTGAAAGGCACTCTCAAATTGGCTTGGTGTATTCACTTGACGATGAGCATGCTGACAAAACGTATCAAAGCCTAAGTATTTCAGCGTGTCCAATAGTTTAGTGTTTTTGGATAAAGCGCCAATAAAACTCGGCATGATACGCTCCATCTCACCCAATAAAATCGCCTGTTCTAAGGAATCATATAAGTACTTAAGATCTGCGAATGTCTTAGGAGAATCGAAGCCGTAGTCATCGCCTTGGTTGTGCTCATGCTTCATTTTTTCCAAGGCTTGGCCAGTACCAAAGGGGACTCGTGAACTTAATCTGCCAGCCACACTCACAACAGGAGATTCTATACTTTCAACACCATGTAATTTGGCCAGTTTATTGAGCAGATAAAAGTCTTCTCCAGCTGATTTTTTAGGTACACCTCGAACCCGACAGTAATCGTCCACATCAATCACTATGATCGAACCAAGCGCTATATATCCGTAAGGAGACCCTGATGCTTTCAAGCGTTCAGCGACATAATGCAGTTTAAAATCATACAAAGCGCTTTCCCTAGCTAGCCCCTTCTCTGCCTGATGTTCAACACCTAAAACACATGCACTAGGACGGCTTTCAAAAGATGGGAGGTCAAAATAATCTGAGGGCAAGATAGCGTCAGCATCACTAAAATACAGCCAAGTAGGTATATGGTTTGAGAGCTGCGCGATAACTATATCTGCCCCAATTTTTCGCGCCAAGCCTACTGCTTTTTTAGCAGGTAATAGACGAGTTTGAGCGCAGTGATCAATGATTATTAATCGATGCCAATCATTTAACCTTGCAAGATAAATATGTGGATTTAAACGCTGCATCTCAAGGGCATCGATAAAATGAGAAAGCGCGCTTTCAGTTCGTCGACGAGCATCTTCAGCCCCGCCCTTAGGAGCATTAAACACCCAAACACTAATCAGGTTATCTGTTCGTGGCATATCTAAAAAGCGCGTTAATGCGCTAACAGACTCATCATAGATAGGAAGAACAAAACCAGTTACAAGGTCTGAATCGAGCTGAAGAACATCAGACTCTTGAGAAAACGCTAAGCTTTCGGGCTCAGCGTGTCGTTGCAGATAACGAGTTCGAATAGTTAGCGCCAAAGGACTATGCGAATGCAGGCTTTAGCAAATTGATTAAGGCTTCTTTTTGATCTGTGAGCGCTGCGTCGTCATATGGCTTTACCGAGTGACGCCCCCATATAGGAGCAGGCCAAGCTATGTCATTTTTGAAACGAACGACATGATGGATATGTAACTGTGAAACGACATTCCCTAAGGCCGCTATGTTTAGTTTTTCACCCTGAAAGTATTGCATCAAAGTTTTCGACAAAAACACTGATTCTGCATCAAATTGAGCACGCTGATCGTCGCTCAACTCATACAGCTCTTTCATCACATCATCGTTATCAGACATCACTCTTGGTACGAGAATGCACCAAGGGTATTGCTGATCATTCATCAGCAATACTCGACATAATGGCCAATCGACTAAAAACTCTGTGTCGCCAGCGAGGCGCTCATCCAAAATAAAGTTCACAGACTTATCCTTGCTCCTGACGCGACTGCCAAACAGCTTCCCAATCCAACGCGGATTTAACAATGACGTCTAAGTTGTCATGATCAGGAACCCATCCAAGCGTTTCTTTGATCTTGGTGTTATCTGCCATTAACGCGTCTGGATCACCTGCACGACGCTCAGTTTCCTCAACAGGGAAATCTTTACCTGATTGCGCTTTCACTACATCAATGACTTCTTTTACGGTGAAGCCTCGGCCGTAGCCACAGTTCAAGATACTAGACTCACCACCCTGTGCCATAAAATCTAAGGCCATAACGTGTGCTTTCGCCAAATCATCAACGTGAATATAATCACGAATACAGGTTCCATCGCGGGTATCGTAATCCGTTCCAAATACCTTCATACCTGATCTAGCCCCATTCACACATTCACAAGCCACTTTAATCAGGTGCGTTGCTTCAGGCGTCGCTTGACCAATTCTGCTATCAAGATCTGCTCCAGCGACATTAAAGTAACGTAGAATCACGTGTTTCAAATTTGATGCAAATGATAAATCACGGATCATCTGCTCACTCATCATTTTAGACGCACCATAAGGATTGATCGGTGCAAGAGGCATATCTTCTGTCAGTACTTTCTCATCAGGCATCCCATATACGGCAGCCGTAGATGAGAACACCATGTACGGAGTTTGATGTTTTTCAATCACACTCAATAAATTGAGGGTATTGCGCGTGTTATTTCCGTAATATTTAAGAGGATTTTCAACGGACTCAGGAACAACAATATTTGCGGCAAAGTGCAACACAGCTTCAAACTTATGTTCAGCAAACAAAGCATCCAGCCTATCAAAATCACCGACGTCACCAATGACCAATTCGCCATAGGTCACAGCCCATTCATATCCCGTCGAAAGATTGTCAAAGACAACAATATCGTATCCAGCTTCACCTAGTTGCTTAACAACATGGCTTCCAATATAACCAGCTCCTCCGGTCACCAACACCTTCATGGCTCTTCCTTAATTCCAACTTAATTTACAGATTCAGAGTTTATTTACTTCTAGCTTAATAAAAGTATATCTAAGACTTCGCAGCTTGCTTAAGAGCTTTCTTTTTTTCGCGACGCAAAGCAAAAAATGAAGAAATAAGACGACTCGACTCTTCGGCTAACACTCCCTGTGTCACCTCAACAGAAGTATTCATCGCGGGGTGATCTAACAATTGATTCTGACTAACAACCGCTCCAGCTTTTGGCTCAATAGCACCAAACACGACGCGCTTTAAACGTGCATGAACAATCGCTCCGGTGCACATGGTGCATGGCTCTATGGTGACATATAGGGTCGCTTCAGGGAGTCGATAATTACCAACACGTTCGCAGGCATCCCTAATTGCCAGAACTTCTGCATGGGCTGTCGGGTCGCAACTGCCAATTGGCGCATTGCAACCCTGCCCTACAATCTCATCATCTATGACAACAACAGCCCCTACAGGAACTTCCTGATTTCCAGCAGCTTGCTCGGCCAGAGCCAAGGCCTTTTGCATCCAGAAAACATCGTCTTTTTTCATGATGAGTATCTTTCTAGTTGATCTGAATAACGAATTATTCCCACTCAATTGTTGCAGGTGGCTTAGACGAAATATCATAAGTCACGCGCGACACACCAGAGATTTCGTTAATAATTCGATTAGAAACTAACTCTAAAAACTCATACGGCAAGTGAGCCCATCGCGCGGTCATGAAATCAATTGTTTCTACTGCCCGAAGCGCAATCACGTATTCATAACGACGCGCATCTCCAACAACACCTACAGATTTCACTGGTAGGAATACTGCAAAGGCTTGGCTTGTTTTGTGGTACAAGTCGTGACGGTGTAATTCTTCAATAAAGATATTGTCCGCAAGACGCAATAAATCCGCGTACTCTTTTTTGACTTCACCCAAAATACGAACACCTAAACCCGGGCCTGGGAAGGGATGACGATAAACCATGTCGTAAGGCAAGCCCAATTCGAGACCAATCTTACGCACCTCATCTTTGAACAGCTCACGCAATGGCTCTACAAGTTTGAGCTTCATGTCTTCTGGCAAGCCACCTACGTTGTGGTGCGACTTAATAACATGTGCTTTGCCTGTCTTCGATGCTGCAGATTCGATAACGTCAGGATAAATAGTGCCTTGCGCCAACCACTTAACATTCTCGATTTTGGCTGACTCTTCATCGAACACTTCGATGAACGTGTTACCAATAATCTTGCGCTTATCTTCTGGGTCTGATGCGCCCTCGAGGCGACTTAAGAATAAATCAGCCGCGTCTGCGCGAATCACTTTAACGCCCATGTTTTTCGCGAACATTTGCATGACTTGATCGCCCTCGTGCAAACGCAACAAGCCATTATCAACGAACACACAGGTCAATTGATCGCCAATCGCCTTGTGCAATAAAGCAGCGACAACAGATGAATCAACACCACCCGATAAACCAAGCAACACGTGATCACTACCCACTTGCTCTCTAATCGTCTCAATTGCATCCGCTACAATTTTGCTTGGCGTCCAAAGCGCATCACACTGCGCAATCTCGAGCACAAAGTGTTCTAAAATACGCTTACCTTGAAGAGTATGCGTTACTTCTGGGTGGAACTGTACCCCGAAGAAATTGCGAGATTCATCGCACATCCCCGCAACAGGGCAAGAAGGCGTTAGCGCCATCAACTCAAAGCCTTCTGGGATTTCTACAACTTTATCGCCATGACTCATCCAAACATCAAGTAGAGACTCACCATTCTCACCAAGATGATCGCGTACATCAGCAAACAAACGGCTATTACCTACTACTTCAATTTGTGCATAACCAAATTCGCGAACTTCTGAGCTTTCAACACGACCACCTAATTGTTCCGCCATGGTTTGCATGCCATAGCAAATACCAAGAACCGGTACACCTAAGTCAAACACAGCTTGCGGGGCTCTAGGGGTGTTATCGCCGGTTACAGACTCAGGACCACCTGCGAGAATAATCGCTTTAGGCTGATACTCTTTGATCTCTTCGTCGCTCATATCAAATGCGCGAATCTCACAAAACACACCAATTTCACGAACACGACGAGCAATAAGCTGAGTGTATTGAGAACCAAAATCTAAAATAAGCACACGATGTGCATGAATGTTTTGCGATACAGATTCAGAACTAGACATACTTTTTAATACCTTAAAAAACAATCGGGAGCCGCTGACTCCCGATTGTTGTTACTTAAAACTTCACTCTACTTATCAACCGACGCGGTAGTTAGGCGCTTCCTTGGTAATTGTTACATCATGAACATGACTTTCCTTCATCCCTGCTGCAGTAATCTTTGTAAATTCAGGTTTAGTGCGCATTTCTTCAATATCCGCGCTGCCTGTATACCCCATACTAGAACGCAAACCGCCCATAAGTTGATGGATAATAGCAGTCATTGGTCCCTTACACGCAACTCGTCCTTCAATACCTTCTGGCACGAGTTTGTCGACACCAGATTTCGCGTCTTGGAAATAACGATCGCTCGAACCTTGAGCTTGTCCCATTGCACCTAATGAGCCCATGCCACGATATGCTTTGTAGCTACGACCTTGATATAACTCAATCTCACCAGGCGCCTCATCAGTACCAGCCAACAAACTGCCAATCATGATCGTGCTAGCTCCAGCAACAATCGCTTTTGCCACATCACCAGAAAAACGAATACCCCCATCTGCGATAAGCGGAATACCAAGTGGTTGCAGGGCTTCAGCCACGTTTGCAATGGCAGAAATTTGAGGAACGCCAATACCTGCAACAATTCGAGTGGTACAAATCGAACCAGGGCCAATCCCGACTTTCACAGCATCGGCGCCCGCTTCAGCTAAGGCAATTGCAGCCTCTGCCGTCGCAATATTACCGCCAATAACGTCAACTTGAGGGTAGTTATCTTTTACCCAACGGACACGATCAAGCACGCCCTTCGAATGACCGTGTGCGGTATCGACTACAATCACGTCGACACCTGCTGCAACGAGCGCAGCAACACGCTCTTCTGTCCCTTCACCCGTACCAACAGCAGCACCAACACGAAGCTGGCCATACTCATCTTTGCTTGCGTTTGGATAATCTTGAGACTTTTGAATGTCTTTAACCGTGACAAGCCCTTTTAATTCAAAGTCGTCATTAACAACCAAAACCTTTTCGATACGATTTTTATGCAACATATCTTTAATGGCATCACTTGTCTCGCCTTCTTTCACAGTCACCAATCGTTCTTTCGGCGTCATGATTTCTGACACTTTAGTATCTAGACGGCTTTCAAAACGAATATCGCGTCCAGTTACAATTCCAAGTAAGTCCTTGCCATCGACAACTGGGAGGCCTGAGATTTTGTTTGCTGCAGTAATCTCTAATACTTCGCGGACAGTATTATGAGGCGATACAGTAATGGGGTCTTTCACCACGCCACTTTCGAATTTTTTAACGGCTTTTACCGTTGCAGCTTGTTCCTCAACGGTCATATTTTTGTGAACAATACCGATACCACCTTCCTGAGCCATCGCAATCGCGAGATTCGCTTCGGTAACAGTATCCATCGCCGCGGACAATAAAGGGATATTGAGGTCGATATTACGAGTGAGTCGAGTTTTGAGCGACACTTGGTTGGGAAGGACTTCCGAATACCCAGGAATGAGTAGGACGTCGTCAAAAGTTAATGCGTCTTGAGCTATTCGCAACATAGGGAGGATTCCTTAGCCTTGCCGAGAAAAGCGGTTTATTATAGTCGCCCTAGCAACTTGCTGTAAATCACTAATTTATATAGACTTTTCATAACCAACTGGTCAACATAAGCCCGCTATGCTCCCTCAAGAAGCCACCAACAATAAACCGACCGCACTTAGCGTCTCAGAACTGAATCGCCAAGTTAAACGAATGCTTGAAGTCAGTTACGCACAAGTATGGGTAAGCGGTGAGCTTAGCGGCCTTGCAAGACCAAGTTCAGGCCATTGGTACTTTTCTTTAAAAGACCAAAAAGCGCAAATTCGCTGTGCCATGTTTCGCGGTGCCAATCAACGACTACGCTTCCAACCAAAAGACGGTGATGAAGTTATTGTTCGTGGGAAACTCAGCCTATATGAAGGTCGCGGCGATTATCAACTGATCGTCGATAGCATGGAGCCAGCTGGGCTCGGCGCACTTCAAGCCGCATTTGACGCTTTGAAGCTTAAGCTAAATCAAGAAGGTCTTTTTGACAGACAGCATAAAAAACCAATTCCTCAAATGGCTAAGCGCGTTTGTGTCATTACATCTCGTTCGGGAGCCGTCATACACGACATCATCCACGTTACGAAGCGCCGCTTTCCAGGATTGGAAATAATATTAATCCCTGTCAAAGTGCAAGGCGAAGGCGCTGCACAAGAAATCGCAAAAGCAATCCAACTCGCAAATGATAAACAGATTGCAGATGTATTGATCGTAGGCCGTGGAGGTGGCTCTTTAGAAGACTTATGGGCATTCAATGAAGAAGTTGTTGCTCGTGCAATCTTTGATAGTGCATTGCCAATTGTGAGTGCGGTTGGGCACGAAGTAGATGTATCCATTGCCGATATGGTTGCAGACATGCGCGCCCCCACACCTTCTGCTGCGGCAGAATACATCACACCAGATCAGTATGAGCTCACCCAAAAATTAGATGATCAACATCGTCGATTACAGTTTTTGTTGCGAAACAAACTTCACCAATCTCAGCAGATCTTGAATACGCATCGTAATCGACTGCAAAGTCCGAGTTACTTACTCGCCCAAAAACGATTACACGCAGAAAATTTGGTTGGTCGCTTACATCAAGCCGCGCAAACGAAAATTCAAAACAATGCAGTATCGATAAGCAAAATAGAGGGGCGACTAGAGCGATTCCACCCGAAGTTGCAACTCGCTCAAGCTAAGCACAAGACCCAGCATCTTTCTCAAAAACTCTCCGACATAATACAAAGAGTTATGTCCCAACAAGAGCATCAACTGAGCTTAGCTGTCAACAAACTTAATCTTGTCAGTCCTTTAGCAACAATGGATCGAGGGTATAGCGTCCTACTGAACAATGAAAAAAAGGCGATTGTATCACCAGATCAAGTGGAACATAACGAAGTGCTGACCGCCAAAGTCAAAGAAGGAGAGTTGCGCTTAAAAGTCCAGAAAACGGAACACCCTCAGCAAGAACTTTTTTAAGATAATAAGATGTCTTTGGCTTGATTTAGTTGCGCAGCCAAGAAATCATTGCCTCCCCTATCAGGATGACATTTCTGCATTAGCTTACGATGCGCATCTACAATTTCCTGCTTGCTCGCGCCTTCAGCTAATCCCAATACCTTGAGCGCATCATCTCTCGTGGTAATCGTCGCTTTTTTAAGTTCGTCACCAGACTCATCTTTATCTTGCTTTCCCTTCCTTCTTTCAGACACGAACCTTCGTAAAACAGGCACATAGCGCAGTAAAGGATAAATACGTCGAGCAAAAGGGATTAAACCTGTCACAACCGCAGCGATGTAATGCAGTCGACCGGTTAATGTCAAAAACAACACACCAGCAAATAGCACGCTAAACAAAAAGCCAAAAACAAGCTTCTTTCTTCGTTGAGGAGAACCCGAATTATAAGCTTTCACAAATAGGATGATTGCAATCAAAACAATCACTGGAATCAACAAACGAAACACTGAAACTACCCTCAATGCATTGTAGAAAAATCGTACCACAAGCCAACATGATCACATATCTACCATTCTTATCAGCCGAATTAGTAGCCTATGCTAAACTTAGCGCTATCAGTCGGTTGGGCTTAGCTCATCATGATAAGTGCACTAATATTACCGGCTGAGCACTAAATTATAAAAATAGCGAGGCATAGCTCTTCAAATGAGCGATACAGATTATTACAGTGTTCTACGTATAAAAGCATTCAATGATTTAGCAAATCGAGCAAAACCAGGCATTTTTATTTATGCCATCGTTTGGTTTGCCATTGCGTTCTCGCTTAATCTGCATGAATCAAGCCCTCTATTCTTCCAAATCAATAGCGGTCTGATTGTCTTAATATTTATCACTCGCTTAACCCATCTATTTCTACGAAAACAAGTAGACAAACATAACGTCAACTTCTTAGAGATGTGGCTTACAACAAGCATTCTTCTTGCGGCGTTGCACTGGGGATTGATGAGCGCGTGGATTTTCTATGACAGCGAATTGACGAACATTGAGCCACCGATGCTCATTGTTCTAGCCGCCTTCGCAATGGGGGGAACCAGCACTTTAAGCATCTCTCCACTCATTCGAAAACTTTATCCAGTCGTTTTATTTTATCCAAGCATTATCTATTTCTTATGGAATCAAAACGCTAATGACCTCTTATATGCAGGCTTAATGGTCACGTCATGGGGATATATTTTAATTGCCTCAAAATCAGCCGAGCATGATTATTGGCAGGCTATTTCAAACAATCTTATTGCCGAAGAACGCGCCAAAGAACTTGAAAAACTAAGCGTCACTGACCCTCTCACTCAAATCAAAAACAGAATGTTTTTCGATGCCGAGTTTGAAAAAGAATGGCAAAGAGGTGCTCGCTTGAAATCATGCCTATCCATATTGATGGTAGATCTCGATTACTTTAAACAGATTAATGATAACTATGGCCATATCTTTGGCGATGAAGTTCTAATCAAAGTCGCGAGCTGCTTGTCAGAAACACTTATGCGCCCTGCAGATTGCGTTGCACGATACGGCGGTGAGGAGTTTATATTATTACTTCCTAACACTGGCGAAGAAGGCGCATCAACAATCGCAGAACGTTTAACCAGAAAAGTAGCTGAACTGCACTTTGAGCATGATGAAAAGAAAGTTCAAATCACATGTTCTATCGGCGGTGCAACGGCATACCCTCACCCAAACCAAGACCGCGCAGACCTTGTAAAACGCGCAGACAGTGCGTTGTATGAAGCAAAAGATCAAGGTCGTAATCGATTCATATTCAATGAAGAAGCGCTCGACCCTTCTGTACCGTTAATTGGGCGGTAATGCGTAGCTCCCTGTTACATGGGCCACTAGCTCTTTCGATTCCGAAGTAACAATATCAACTTCACAGTAAGCGATACATTTACCTAACTTTAGAATTTTACCTTCAGCAATAATATCTTCCTCGCCTGGGCGCTGCATAAAGTTAATATTCAAATTACTCGTAACCGCCATCGCGACCTTGCCCATAGAACCTAAAATCGCGACATACATCGCGGTATCACCAGCAGCCATTAGAACTGGGCCGGATACACTCCCACCAGGGCGCTTATTTTTGTCGTCAAATGGGATACGAATTCTTGAGAATCCCTCTTCAATCGTTTCTACGCGCAAATCAATTTCTTCAGCCATGGGGATCCATGCGCGAATCAAGCTTTGAACTTCTTCTGCTTGTAAGGCCATATTAAATGTTCTCTTGTTATTCAAACTTAGACTATACGATTAGTCTCAGGCTCTTTAAAATAAGCGCCATTGAGCAATACGATCACCTGCCCTCTCATACATGGCAATACTTGATCACGTTAACTGACTATCTCTACTACAGGACAATCACAGCAAATGCGCGCTAGCCGATTCCTTATCGCAACTCAAAAAGAAACCCCATCTGACGCTGAAGTTATTAGCCACCAACTCATGCTGCGAGCAGGTTTGATTCGTAAACTCGCATCTGGTTTATACAATTGGCTCCCCATGGGCTTGCGAGTGCTACGAAAGGTCGAACATATCGTTCGAGAAGAAATGGATCGAGCAGGTGCACAAGAGCTTTTGATGCCAGTTGTTCAACCAGCTGAACTATGGGAAGAGTCTGGGCGCTGGCAACAATATGGAGGAGAATTACTTCGTATTAAAGACCGTCACGAACGCGATTTTTGCCTTGGCCCAACGCACGAAGAAGTTATCACTGACATCATTCGCGATGAACTAAAAAGCTACAAACAGCTACCTGCTAACTTTTATCAGATCCAAACCAAATTCCGTGACGAGCGCCGCCCACGTTTTGGCGTGATGCGCGCACGCGAGTTTGTCATGAAAGACGCTTACTCGTTTCACGTAAACAAGGAATCATTAGACGAGACCTACGAGCAAATGCATGCGGCATATGTTCGTATATTCGAGCGATTAGGCCTTGATTTTCGTCCAGTACAAGCCGATTCAGGGAGCATTGGTGGCAGTTCTTCTCATGAATTCCATGTGCTAGCTGGTTCAGGCGAAGATGACATCGCTTTCTCAACAGAAAGCAGCTATGCCGCAAATATAGAAATGGCCGAAGCTCTAGCACCTACTGGAGAGCGTAATGCGCCAAGTCAGGATATGGCTGAGGTTGCGACACCAGAACAGAATACAATTGCTGAAGTAGCTGAAGCGCTTAATATCAGCGCAGAACAATGCGTGAAAACGCTCATTGTGCTAGGCGAAGCACCTGAAGGCGAAGACGATGCCGAAGCGCCTTTGGTAGCGCTTGTTCTACGTGGCGATCACGAACTGAACGATATCAAAGCCGAAAAAATTGAAGGGGTCGCATCTCCGTTACAATTTGCACCGGAAGAACGTATCGAGAAAGAACTAAATGCAAAAGTTGGTTCACTAGGCCCTATCGGTTTAGACATATTAACAGTCGTGGATCGCAGTGCTGCGCATCTTTCAGATTTCTGCTGCGGCGCAAACAAAACAGGTTTCCATTTAACTGGCGTTAATTGGGAAAGAGATGTCGCACTCAACACAATCGCAGACCTTCGCAATGTTGTTGAAGGCGATGCAAGCCCTGACGGTAAAGGGTCACTCGTTATTAAGCGTGGCATCGAAGTGGGACACATCTTCAAGCTTGGAGATAAATACAGCTCAGCCATGAATGCTTCTGTGCTCGATGAAAATGGTAAAGCCAAAATTATGGAAATGGGGTGCTACGGCATTGGCGTTTCACGCATCGTCGCCTCTGCAATCGAGC
Source organism: Oleiphilus sp. HI0066 (assembly GCF_001635725.1). Lineage (NCBI taxonomy): Bacteria > Pseudomonadati > Pseudomonadota > Gammaproteobacteria > Oceanospirillales > Oleiphilaceae > Oleiphilus > Oleiphilus sp. HI0066. The sequence continues at coordinate 48,891 of NZ_LWFH01001001.1, read as the reverse complement.
AAAACAACGACGACAATGGCATTATCTGGCCACAAGCTATGGCGCCTTTTGATCTCGCCCTCGTGCCTTTAAATATGCATAAATCCGAAGCTGTCGCAGAAAAAACTGAAGAGCTGTATGAAGCGCTTAAAGCCAAAGGTATCGATGTGCTAATGGACGATAGAAACGAGCGCCCAGGCTTCAAGTTCGCTGACATGGAATTGATAGGTATTCCGCATCGCGTAGTGATCAGTGATCGAGGTCTGAAGAACGGCACACTCGAATATAAAGGCCGTTCAGATGCTGAAAACCAAGAATTCTCTGTCGATAGTGCAGTAGAGGAAATTTGTAATAGGCTTGGTCTTGCATAAACAAGCTTTATATCGCATTTATCGCATTGTTCTGGCGGCCATTTTACTATGGCTGCCCGTTCTTGGTTGGGCCATACAAGAACCCGATACCGAACTAACCAAGCTATTACAAGAAGCAGTCACCGATGCATCAAGCTTTGATGATCGCTTTGACGCGGAAGTTTGGCTAGTCGATATGTCGAGCAGGTTAAAACGTTACATCAAAGACCCAAAAGAGCGTGTTGATTTTCTGAAGCTCGTGCACTCTGAAGCAAAGCGCGCAGGGCTTGAACCCGAACTCGTTCTATCAGTGATTCATGTCGAGAGCTTATTCAAGCGTTTTGCTATCTCCGTCGTGGGTGCTCAAGGCCTAATGCAGGTCATGCCATTCTGGAAAAATGAAATTGGTCGAACCGAAGACAATCTCATGGATACAGCCACTAACTTACGCTATGGATGCACAATACTTAAGCATTACATTAACCGAGAAAAAGGTAATCTAATTCGAGCACTCGCTCGCTATAATGGCAGCCTAGGCCGAACAAAATACCCTGAAAAAGTACTATTATTCTGGGAACGATACTGGTTCGTGAAACACGTTTAGCCTATATCACGCACGACATGCAGCAGATTATTGTTGATTTACGCATATCAAGAGAGGAATGGCTCAGGCTCTACCGAGGAGAGTCGCAGCTTGTTCGGGCTATGTCTCGCGATGGCCGTAGCGTGCAATTTCCAGCCAATATCCTAAGCTCTTTCACCACACATGATGGAATCAGTGGAACATTCGCTATTCAATTTAACGAGCAAGGCAAGTTCCAAAGCATTACTCAGATCGCCTAACAACAGCACCTTTAAAAGCGCAGAAAAATAGAGACCACTATGACCACACTTTCTCATCACGACATCATTAAACTCAATGAAAAAGAGCTCGTAGCAGCTTTAAAGTCGATGTCTACGAATGAACTCGAAGTACATGCAAACAACATTATGCATGACTTAGGGGGCGATGATTATGGGACGATCATGAAGCTTGTTATGCAAACACTAGAACAAGATCAACACGCAGGCTCAGATCGCTTTAAAACCATTCAAAACGTATTACGTGACAACCTTCCAAATAAAGCGCATATGAGCGATATATACGAGCGCCTAGCGAGTATTGTGATGCTAATTATCATGCAAAAATATCGCGAAATACTGAGTACAAAAAAATCATAAGATCAGTTGAACAATGGAATTCGCGCTCACAACTTATCGACTTCACCTTCAATGAGCTCAGATCAAATCAAGTCTTTGATCTGAGCTCTTAACCATTGGCGCAAGGGATCATTTTGAGTGCGCTCATGCCATATCTGATTAATCCGAATTGATTGATCTGGCAAAGGCAAAGAGTGTACTTGCAGTGAAGGGTATAACTCACATGCCTTTTCTGCGATCGTACCCAAACAAGTCACCACTAAATCGGAATGCACGACCACACTTGCCGGAGATAAGAAACTCGATACTCCTGCAATCACATTTCTCTTTTTACCCATACGTTTTAAGGCTTTATCGATATTCCCGTTTAAATCTCCCGTTAAAGTCGTGACCAAATGGTGACAACGCAAATAACTTTCTAAATCAAGCTGATCACCCACAATACTATTTGAGCGATCAACCAACACTTTGAACGTCTCAGTATCTAAGTACTGATTTCGAAATGAATCAGGCAAATCAGAATAAAACCCCGCAATCGCAATATCACACAAGCCATTCTCTAGTTCTGATCGAGGCAAACGCCCCATTGTATTTTTGAATACTAGACTTAAGTTAGGCGCATGTTCTTGAACATAAGGGAGCAATGTTGGCAATAAACGCTGCTCCATATAGTCCGTACTGTAGATAACAATCCGATCTTCGCGATGAAGAAACTCTTGCTCATCTAGATCCAAATAAAAAGCCTCAAGCTTATCGACAAGCTGTGCAATTTTTGGCGCTAACTCGTGTGCTTTAGGTGTAGATGTTAAACCCCGCTGCGTTTTTACAAACAAAGGGTCACCAATTTCTGACCTTAGTTTGTTCAAACGCTGGCTCAAAGCCGGCTGACTAATAGCTAGACGCTCAGCGGCTCTCGATACATTCAACTCTTGATATACCGCGTGAAATGTCACTAAAAGATTTATATCTTTATTTCTGATATCCAAATTTCTTATGCCTGATATGCAATCATTCAATTTCTCTTATTTCAAAGACTACCCTAATCTCAAGCTCGAAAACATATTCATTTGTCAGGAGACTTATTGATGCGCGTACTAATGGTTTTAACATCACATTCACAACTCGGCGAAACGGCTCATGCAACAGGGCTTTGGCTAGAAGAGTTCACAACCCCGTACTACACATTCAAAGATGCTGGCGCTGATATCGTTATCGCGTCACCTAAAGGCGGGGCAGCGCCGATTGATCCGAGCAGCACTAATCCAGAAGCACAAACCGAAACAACTGAGCGTTACTATCAAGACGAAGGCTTACAAGAACTCATCGCTAACACTCAAGTATTGACCGATATGGATGCAGAAAACTTTGATGCGATTTTTTATCCAGGCGGCCACGGCCCTTTATGGGATCTCGCCAATGACGAGAAATCGATTTCTTTGATTGAAACATTCTGGAATCAAGAGAAACCTATTGGCGCCGTATGCCATGGCCCCGCTGTTTTTAAATCAACCAAAGATGAATCTGGACAATACATTGTGTCTGGTCGAAAAGTGACGGGGTTTTCTGATAGCGAAGAGGCAGCAGTAGAGCTAAGTGAGGTCGTACCATTTTCTGTAGAAGAAATGCTCAAAGCAAATGGCGGTATATACTCGGCGAAAGAAAACTGGCAAGAACACATTGAAGTGGATGGTTTGCTAGTGACAGGCCAAAACCCGGGATCTTCGCACGCAACTGCAGACGCGCTTTTAAACTTGTTGAAGTAGCCTGTACAGCACGCTATCCAGTAAACCGATAGCGTGCTTATCTATTTTTAAGCTCACAGCGATCGTTCTGGTATCGCATTGAAAACTTCTTTATCTATCGAACGCAAACGCAAATCACGTTGAGGAAATGGTATTTCAATCTCGTACTCACTGAGTTTGGTTTCGATCTCCCACAAATACATACCAATTGGGTGCTTATCGATAGGCAATTCATTTCCATTTACCCAAACAATTAACTCAAAATCTAATGAACTGTCGCCAAAATTGATCAACCACACATCTGGCTTGTGTGCCCCGTGATTAATGGTGCATGACAGCTCGAGCGAAGCTTCAATAGCAGCGCGTTTAACAATTTCCTTATCAGAACCATACGCGACACCAAAAGGGATATGCAGACGGCGCACGTCATCACTCAAGGTATAGTTGATCACTCTCCCTGAAATAAATTCCGAATTAGGGACAAGTAAATCAATGTTATCCCACGTCGTGATTTGAGTACTTCGAACATTTATTGCTTTGACTCTGCCTCGCGTACCCGAGTCGAGTTCAATTAAATCTCCAACCTTTATTGGCCTCTCGAACAGTAGAATCAAACCAGAAATAAAGTTGTTAAAGATAGACTGCAAGCCAAAGCCAACACCGACACTCAAAGCACCTGCGACAATCGCTAACTTCGTAAAATCAATGCCCAGTAAGGCAAAACACAAAAATACGGCAATGAGTAAAATCAGGTAGTGCAATAATCGGCCAAGCGTAAACATGCCTGACACTGAGAAGCTTTCATGTTTAACGGTAAGGCGGTTTAAGAAGCGACGCAGTAAGGATGAAAAGGTAAAAGCCCCAACCAGAACGACAACTACCCACACCAAATCAATAACGGTAATATCTGCCTCACCAATACTGAACAGCGCAGTATTCGTCGCATCGCTATACCAATCTTTTACATTGCTCGCGGCATGATTCGTCGTTTCACCGGCAGCAGCACTAATATCCGAAACAGTGCTGCCGATTACGCTTGTTGAAAATAGAAGAAGGAACAGTAGTCGAAGCATTCAAAAGCAATCCTTATTTGAAAGATTGCATGAACTATAGACGCTAATTTATGACTTGTTAGAGGATCTTTGACGCATCGCCTCAAACAGGAAAACACCCGTTGCCACAGAGACATTGAGACTACTTACCGAGCCCGCCATCGGAATTTTTGTCAGCTGATCGCAGTGTTCACGCGTGAGACGGCGCAAGCCACTTCCCTCGGCCCCCATAGCAATAGCGGTTGGACCATTAAAATCAGTTTGATAAATATCCGAAGCGCCCTCACCTGCAGCGCCGGTTATCCAGATTCCACGATCTTGCAAGGATCGCATGCTCCTCGCCAAATTAGTCACTCGAATCAAAGGCACATGTTCCGCAGCACCCGAAGCAACGTTTTTCGCTACAGCATTTAAAGGTGCAGATTTATCTTTTGGTGTAATGACAGCATGTGCACCTGCCGCATCAGCAGAGCGCAAGCAAGCGCCAAGATTATGCGGATCTGTCACTGAGTCTAAGATCAATAAAAACGGAGGCTCGTCTAAGCCATCGAGCAACACTTCAAGATCGTTGTCATTAAGTTCTTTACTCGGCTCGACAAGCGCGACAATACCTTGGTGACGACCACGCACAAGATCATCAAGTTCTCTTCGAGGGCAAAGCTTATAAGAAATTCCTGACTTATCAGCAAGAGATAACACGCGCTGCAAGCGCTTATCCTCGCGCCCTTGCATCACTAGAAGGCTCTTTACGCTGTCAGCTTCTTTTTCAAGCAGCGACTCAACCGCATGCAGACCAAAAACTGTATCTAACTTACTCATCAGGTTGTACTTTCCGTTTTCTAGGTTGCGCAACAGGCCTTAGCTTCGCACGACGCCTCGGCGCCGCATCATCATGCAAACCTACTTCTTTATTGCTCGGTAAACTCGGTGCATTCAGGTCCTGCCCCACTTTCAAAGGCTTCGCCTTTTTCTTCGATTTAAGTTTATCCTTGCCGCCCATTTTCTTACCACTTAAGGATGGTTTGGCAGACTTAGGATGAGCCTCTGAGTTAGATTTTTTAGTGCGTTTACCCGAATTCTCATGACCACTTCTACGGTCTTTACGTTTTCCGGCACCAGCGCTTTTCGACTCATACAAACCAGCCTCACCGCGTCGAGATGCACCACCTTTACCACGATGAGAACTTTTATCTCGGCGATCTTCGGTACGTTTGCCACGTCTAGCTTTGGCACTCTTACCTTGACCCACCAAAATGAGATCAATCTTGCGTTCTTCTAAGTTAATCGCTGCAACTTGCACGAGAACTTTATCGGCTAACGCAAAGCGTTTACCTGAACGTTCACCGGTTAAACGTTGTTTCTGCTGATCAAACTGATAGTAATCACCTTCGAGGCTCGCCACATGCACAAGCCCTTCAACATACAAATCGGCTAGCTCGACAAAGAAACCAAATCCCGTCACTGCGGCAATTAAGCCCTCGAATGTTTCGCCAAGATGTTGCTGTAAATACTCACATTTAAGCCAGTTTGTAACGTCACGAGTTGCCTCGTCTGCGCGGCGCTCAGCCATCGAGCAGTGCTCACCCAAATTGAGCATGCGCTCAAAGTCATATGGAAACTTCTGTGCACCATTCTGATCGGGATGACGTCGAACACGATCCGTTTTTCTATCACTAAAAATCACCGACTTAATCGCTCGGTGGACAAGCAAATCTGGGTAACGCCGGATAGGAGAAGTAAAATGCGCGTAGTGTTCGTATGCTAGGCCAAAATGCCCTTTCTCTTCTGGGCTGTATACCGCTTGGCTCATCGAACGCAGCATCATTGTTTGAATCACGCTAAAGTCAGGACGATCAGCGATCTGCTCAAACAAGACTTGATAATCAGCAGGATTGGGGGTTTCTCCTCCACCCAAAAATAAGCCCTGCTCGTTTAGGAAGGCGCGTAAGTTTTCGAGCTTCTGTTCACCCGGCCCCTCGTGAACACGGTATAAGGCAGGCAATTTCTCAGCGATTAGAAATTCCGCTGTCGCCACATTCGCACATAGCATGCATTCTTCAATGATCTTATGTGCATCATTTCGTTCACGAGGAACGATCGCATCGATTTTGCGCTCTTCACCAAAGATAATTTGCGTTTCAACTGTTTCAAAATCGATCGCGCCACGTTCTGTTCGGCGTTTTCTTAAAGCTTGGTACAACTCGAAAAGGTCATAAATCTGCGGTAAACGCTCGGCAAAGTCTTCGCATAATTGGATTCCTTCAACACTATCAGGCTCATCCAAAATCGTGCCGACTTGGTTATAGGTCATGCGAGCATGACTATGCATAACAGCCTCGTAGAAATAACTCTTTTCTACTTTACCCTCTGGGCTCAACTCCATTTCGCAGACCATACACAGACGATCAACTTTAGGATTCAAAGAGCATAGGCCGTTAGATAGCAACTCCGGTAGCATCGGTACGACATGATCTGGAAAATATACCGATGTCGCGCGCTTGTTCGCTTCATGATCTAAGGGGCTATCAACATTAACGTAATGACTAACGTCTGCAATCGCGACATATAGACGCCAACCACCTTCGTCGCGGCGCTCGCAATACACAGCGTCGTCAAAGTCTCGTGCGTCTTCACCGTCGATAGTAACTAAAGGAAGATCCCTTAAATCAATGCGTCCAGATTTATCGGCCTCGCTAACCTCTGGTGTAAACGATTCAATCTGAGCGATTAAATCTTCCGGCCATTCATGAGGAATATTATAAGAACGAATCGCTACCTCGATCTCCATACCCGGTGCTAAGTGATCCCCGAGCACTTCGGTAACTTCACCCGTCGCGTGTTCTCGTTTAGATGGCTGATGCAAGATTTTAGCAACAACATATTGCCCATGCTTCGCACCTAAGGTGTCTTCTTGAGCAACCACAACCTGTTGAGTCTCTCGAACACTTTCGACTTCAACAAAACACAAACCACTTTCAAAGAAAATGCGCCCAACAACATCTTTTGTATTGCGTTCAATGACCTCCATGATCACAGCATGACCGCGACCTTTCGCATCAACGTGATCAACCCGAACAAGCACTCTGTCACCGTCAAACACACTTTGCATTTGTTTCGCTGACAACAGTAGATCATCCCCGCCTTTCTCGAGTTTCACAAAGCCAAAACCATCGCGATGCCCTATGACGATTCCTTTCAAGAAATCGACTCGAGCGGCTGGCTGATATTGCTGTCGACGATTACAAACTAACTGACCATCACGGCTCATCGCGATCAAACGACGACGTAAGGCTTCAAAACCCTCGGGATCTGAGATTTCAAGAACATGAGCAATTTGCGGATGTGTTAATGCTTCGCCACTTTGCTCAAGCAAATCTAAGATATGCTCTCTGCTCGCAATAGGCTGCGCATACTTTTCGGCTTCTTTCGCCGCATGAGGGTCATGTTTCGATTGGGAAGGAGGATTTTGCGACTTATTTGGGTCGGATTTTGACATTCAATTGTTCAACGCTATGGATATAGCGCCAATTATAGTCTTTCTATCTCGTCAGTGCGATGAGTTAAAACAGCCTTATCGAACACTCACTGCAAAGTCGCCCGCTAAATGCTTGAACCCCTTTCTAAGATACGCCATCTGATCATCCAAAATACTGTGATTTTGAAGATACAAAAGTTCTGAAAACGTGGGTTTGAAGGGCACGGCGAGCAGAGGCATGTTTGCTTCTTCAGGCGTTCTCGCTCCTTTGCGCTGATTGCAGGGTTTACATGCTGATACAACGTTAGTCCACACATCCTTGCCGCCTCGCGACCGCGGGTGAATATGGTCACGCGTCAGCGATAATCGCGAGAAATGTTGTCCGCAGTACATACAAGTATGTTGATCGCGACGAAATAGATATTTGTTCATCAAAGGGATGTTTATGGCGTGTTTAGAGACAGAACCATCGACCGCCATAATCGGAGACAAGTAGACAACTGAACGCTCCCCTAGACGATTATAGCCTCCGCGCATCGCCACAGTTTGATCGCCAAACGCCCACAACACTTTGTTTGTACACACTAAATGAGTTGCAGTTTCTTTGCTAATCCAACGGACAGGACGCCCGCTTTTGTCGATTTTAAGAATCGCCTGAAAGTCCATAGTTGTCGTCCCGGTGCATAACATGAATGTTCGACCACTTTAGAAAGCTACACCTTTAATATGACGACTTTAAGTCAATCAGATCACTCAGGCGGCGCTTTCGAACGAACTGACTCCTTCATTTAGCTACAGCCTCTAAAGATACGCAAGTATGGTTTTACTTTTGTTTTCTTAACAAATTGAAAGTTGTACATAAAATAGCCAATACATTCCACGTAACAGTATGAGGTCGTTACAATGCAGAATGGAAAATCACGCGAGATCAGCAAGCTTCGTTTGAAAGATGTTGACGTACGCAAAACTGCGCTTGGTCGTGTTGAGCTACCCAATTTTGATGAACTAATGCGCCTCGCAAGCGAGAATCCTGAACAGCTCGAAAGCATTCGGAAAAATGCAATTGAAACCGTGATTAATGGTGCTCCGAAGCACATGAGAGAGCGCTTACAAGGGCTCCAGTTTCAGATCGACATGGAGAGAAAGCGTTGTAAGAATCCAGTGCAGGCATGCATGAAAATTTCATCAATGATGAATGATTCGATCGCAGAGCTGCGCTATGCACTCAACCAGCCAGACGATTACCTCAAATCGCGCACTAAGCACGAAGCGAAAGTCTTATCTTTTACTTCGCCGTCAAGAACAAAATAGACGCTTAGCTTTAGTAACGTAACGCGCTTTAATATACTATTTCAGGCGCGTTACTTTAGGACAAACAAGCTAGGCTTTATGCAAAACCTCAAACCAGAGCATCGTTACTCCAATTTCCTCAAACCCAAATTTTGGCCAACATGGCTTTTGATCGGTCTAATGCGGCTTCTAGCCCGCTTGCCACATGGCGCTCGTATGGGCCTCGGTCGATTCTTAGGCCATAGACTCTACAAACTCAAAGGTAGTCGCTACAAAACAGCCCGAGGAAATATCAACGCCTGCTTCCCTGAGCTCTCTGAAGAAGAACGAGAGCAGCTTGTGTACGACACATTTATATCAAACGCCACCGGCTACATGGAGAGCCTGGCAAGTTGGTGGGGAAACTACACTCCATATATTGATAAACTTACAGTACATGGCATTGAGAACTTAAAAGAAGCACAAGAGCGAGGTAAAGGAATTTTGCTCGTTGGCGGCCACTTCAGCATGCTGGATTTAGCTGGGCCACTTCTTAACTCCGTAACACAATTTGGCTATATGTATCGCCCTCAAAACAACCCTTTGCTTGATGCTGCAATAGAACGTGCGCGCTTAGTCTACAACGCGCGCCCCTACAGCAAACGCCAAGTCAAAGATATGATAGAGGATATCAAGGCCGGCGCTTTAGTGTGGTACGCGCCAGATCAAGATATGGGCAAAAAGCAGTCTGTTTTCGCACCATTTTTTGGAGTACCCGCTTCCAGCATTACAACAACGGCTTGGATCGCGCGCGAAACCGGATGTACGGTACTTCGGCTTGCGCAATATCGTGAAGACAACGATGGTCATTACAGTCTTTACTTTGGAAAACCTTATGAAAACTTTCCAAGCGATGATGAAGTCGAGAATGCAACAATCATCAATAAAGGCTTAGAAGAAGACATTCGACGCCACAAAGAACAGTATCTATGGCTTCATCGCCGCTTTAAGACGCGCCCTGATGGAGAGCCCAGTCTTTACTAATAAAAAAGAGCCGAACGGATATGCGCTTTCAACGTTTAAATAGCTTTAACCCCTTTAATACTAGAGTTGGCCTTGCGCTTGGGGGTGGCGCAGCAAAGGGCGTTGCACATATCGGTGCGATCAAAGCGCTCAAACAAGAGCGTGTATCAATCGACTATGTTTCCGGCACAAGTATCGGCGCGTTCGTCGCCAGTTATTATGCATTTGGGAAATCAATTGAAGACATGACAGCCGTTGCGGAGAATCTAACCTTCAAAAGCATGGCGAGCTTTAGCTGGCGGGCTTCAGGAGGATTATTTTCTACCAATGCAGTCCGAGAAATGCTGATCAAAGATCTTGGCGATGCCCAAATCGAAGATGCACAAATACCCCTATCTATTTCCGCGACCGACATTTGTACCGGAGAGCAAATTATCTTCACTAAAGGCTCAGTTGCCGATGCCGTTTGTGCGTCAGTCGCAGTACCTGGCCTTTTTGCGCCTGTGGAGCTCAATGGACGAAAACTCGTGGATGGAGGCATTATTGAAAACGTACCCGTATCATTAGTCCGTAAGATGGGTGCGGGCATCATTATTTGCGTTGATCTTACGCACACAAAACGCTATCAAGCACCTAAAAACATGGCTGACACGCTGGGCAACGCCATTGATATCTGTATTGACCATAAAACCAAAGAACAGCTCAAGCAAGCCGATATCGTTGTCGGTTTAGATCTCTCTTCTTACAGCCGATCAGACAATAGAGAGCGCACCAGTGAGTTGATTAACGAAGGTTATGTCGCAATGCTTAAGCGTGCGAAATCAGCCCAGCAATTGAAACACGTGGCGCTCATCCGCTATATCGTGCGCCTAGTGAGGGAAGTCATACCTCTGAAGGTTCCCCACATCCTGTCTCGATTTTATAAAGCAAAACAAAGCCTGATAGATATGGGGTCTAAGAACTAGCAAAGCATCCATTTCGATAAAATAGATGCTTTTGTCTCAAGATCTTGAAAAACTACTTATCGAATTAGAAACGATAAAGCAGTTCAGCGCTGACGCTTGAATCGATAAAGAAAGTATCTTCCTCAAATAAGGCATATTCAAGGCGAATGGCTGTGTCCTGGCTGAAGAACCATCCTGCGTTAAGGCTATAAACCAGCTCTTTGGAAGCTGGGCCATGACTCAACTTTGTGGATGTATACGTGAGACCAACATCGATAGCCTTCGTCGGAAAGTAGGTCACACCTAAACCAAGTTGAGTCTCTTCTAAAGGATTTGTATCTAAGTTTCGAACGGTATTGTTCACAACCGACAAATCTATCTCATCGTGCTCTATTTCAAGATAAAGCGCTGACAGTTCAATAAATTGACCCAAATCAGCAAGCTCAAACAATGCATCGACGGTTAAACCATAGGTATCACCAACTGCATCATTATAAATCAATGATGCGATCATGTGTTCTGATGCATAAACACCTAGCTCAAACTCCGTCATGCTATCGCTATTGGTGAACGTAGTCCCATCTCTAAAACCAAGCTCTGCGTCATCACTAAACACATGATTTACCGATAACCAAAGTGGAATACTCTCATGCGTGATAGTGCCACCAAGGCCAGTGCGATCATTATCTACTGTTTCTAAAATACGACCACCTCTAACTTGAGCAAGGTCGGAGTATTCGAGCTGCGTATGATAAGCAAATACGCTTGAGACTTGTTGATATTTCGCTGCCAAGGCAAGTGGCTTGCTTCCATCAAGCATGATCGGATCTAAATATGCCGTCGCGCTTAAGCCTAAGAACTTACCTGATCCTGAATTGTCTTGAGAGATACTCGCTCCCGCTCCATATACAGCAAATTGAAAAGAATTTTCTGCCAAGGTCATGGTAGAAAAACAAAGCGATAGAAAAACAAATGAGATGACTCTGCTCATTAACAGTACTTCCTTGATTTATTGTTATGCACAAAAAAGCCCCGTTGTTTCCAACAGGGCTTTTAGCTAAAAGAACTAAGGCTTACTTAGCTTCTTTCTTAGCCTTTTCTTCAGCAATTACTTCTTCTGCCACGTTCATTGGGCAAGGTGCGTAGTGAGAGAACTCCATTGAGAACTGACCACGACCAGAAGTAATAGTACGTAGGTGACCGATGTAACCGAACATCTCTGAAAGAGGAACGTCCGCTTTAACACGTACACCAGTGTTACCAGCTTCTTGGTCCTTGATCATGCCACGACGACGGTTCAAGTCACCGATAACATCACCAACGTGATCGTCTGGAGTAAACACGTCTACTTTCATCACTGGCTCAAGAAGTTGAGGACCAGCTTTTGGCATTGACTGACGGAATGCACCTTTTGCTGCAATCTCAAATGCTACTGCTGATGAGTCAACTGCGTGGTAAGCACCATCGTATAGTTCAACTTCAACGTCCAATACAGGGAAGCCTGCAAGTGGACCAGTTTCCATCATACCTTGGAAACCTTTCTCGATTGCTGGGAAGAATTCCTTAGGAACGTTACCACCAACAACTGTTGAAGTGAAAGTAAGACCAGTGTTTTGCTCACCTGGCTTGATGCGGTAGTCGATCTTACCGAACTGACCAGAACCACCAGACTGCTTCTTGTGCGTATAGCTGTCTTCGATTGCTTGCGTGATAGTCTCACGGTATGCAACCTGTGGCTGACCTACTTCTAGCTCAACACCGAAAGTACGCTTCAAGATATCTACTTTGATATCTAGGTGAAGCTCACCCATACCTTTAAGGATGGTTTCGCCTGAATCTTCGTCAGTTTCAACGATGAACGTTGGATCTTCTGCAACCATCTTACCGATAGCAACACCCATTTTCTCAGTTGAACCTTTGTCTTTTGGCTTAACTGCGATCGAGATAACTGGATCAGGGAATACCATCGCTTCAAGTGTACATTCATGCTTAGTATCACAAAGCGTGTGACCTGTTTGTACGTTCTTCATACCAACAACAGCGATGATGTCACCCGCTTGTGCTGAATCAAGTTCAATACGCTCATCCGCTTCCATTTCACACATACGACCAATACGCTCAGTCTTACCTGTGAATGAGTTAAGGATGGTGTCACCCTTGTTCAACTTACCAGAGTAAATACGGATAAACGTTAGTGCGCCGAAACGGTCGTCCATGATCTTGAACGCCAATGCGCGGAATGGCTCGTCAACAGATACTGTTGCAACTTCACCGGTAGGCTCGCCGTGCTCATCAGTAAGAGGCTGAGCTGGAACTTCTGTTGGAGAAGGCAAGTAATCAACAACAGCGTCAAGTACAAGCTGAATACCTTTGTTCTTAAATGCAGAACCACAGTAAGTTGGGAAGAACGCAAGCTCGTTAGTACCTTTACGGATACACGCTTTAAGTTGCTCATCAGTTGGCATTTCGCCATCCATGTAAGCCATCATCAAGTCGTCGTCCATTTCTACAGCAGTTTCAACCATCTGCTCGTAGTACATGTCTACGTCTTCAACCATGTCTGCTGGTACATCTTCAACTTTGTAGTTTTCAGGGAGACCAGAGTCATCCCAGATGTATGCTTTCTTAGACATGATGTCTACAACACCTGTAAAGGTGTCTTCACGACCAATTGGAAGCGTCATAACAAGAGGCTTCGCGCCAAGTGTGTTTTCTACTTGGTCAACAACTTTCAAGAAGTCAGCACCAACACGGTCTAGTTTGTTAACGAAGATCAAACGTGCAACGCCTGATTCATCCGCATAACGCCAGTTAGTTTCTGATTGAGGCTCAACACCGCCCGAACCACAGAATACGCCGATACCACCATCAAGTACTTTCAAAGAACGGTATACTTCAACTGTGAAGTCAACGTGTCCAGGAGTATCGATGATGTTCATACGGTGATCTTTCCAGAATGCTGTGATCGCCGCTGATTGAATAGTAATACCACGCTCTGCTTCCTGATCCATGAAGTCAGTTGTAGATTCACCATCGTGTACTTCACCAGTTTTGTGGATCTTACCGGTGAGTTTCAAAATACGTTCTGTTGTAGTGGTTTTACCCGCATCAACGTGCGCGAAAATACCTATGTTTCTGTACTTGCTTAAGTCTGTCATCGTCTTACTCGAAGTTCGGGGTGAAAAAAATCGCGCGAAGTATACAGTATTTGAGGTAAATAAAAGAGTTAAAATCGTAAATTTTAGTGTCCAAGCCGAACTTTTTAAAAATATGCCGAAAAACCCACTACAAAATAGGCCACCATTTAAGATTCATATGCCCTAGACCTTGGCCCTCATGCCGCCCTACACTATGGAAAACTGCACAAAATAAGAGAGTAAGTTTTGACTAACAGAAAGATTGCTTGGGTCGCTGGCGCCAGCGGCTTAATTGGACGAAGTCTCGTACAACAGCTCTGTGAAGATAAACAATACGAAGAAGTCTATGCCTTTGTTCGATCACAAAACTCATCAGATTATCAGCATCAGAAACTCAGCTACTTTATTTGTGATTGGAACAAGCTTCTTCAGAATCCAAGCTCTTTCGAAGCACCAAGTCATGAGGTATCGGACTTATTTTGCGCCTTGGGCTCAACCAAAAAGAAAACGCCAAATGCTATGGAATATGTGCGTATTGATGTGGAGTATCCTGAAGCTTTCGCGAAACTAGGTAAAGAGCATGGCGCTGGTTTCTACGGGCTTGTCTCTGCAAATGGCGCAGACGGAAAAATGCCATCCACTTATCTCAGCATGAAAAAAGATGTCGAACACAGAATCAAACATTGCGACTATGCACACGCCGCTATTGCACGGCCAAGTTTATTGCTAGGAGATAGAGAAGAATTTCGCCTTGGCGAAAAAGCATCTGAGTTCATCTGCAAACTATTGCCCGGAAATTTGAAAGCCATTGATGGCGCAGATGTCGCAGCCGCATTGATTCGTTCAGCCTCATCAAAAGATTTAGGATTTTCGATTCTTAGTTCGAAATCCATGCAAGGTGCTGCTAAGTGAGCAACATAAGTACAAACATCGAATCACTAATTGCAGATACGCAATCATGCATGCTTGCCACGCTCGATCAAAATAAACAGCCCGACGCATCAACAACCCCTTATATTCTCGAAAACAAAAAGCTGTACATTTTTATCAGTGAGCTTGCGGCCCACACACAGAATTTAAAGCAAACAGCCAAGTGCTCGTTGATGCTCACGCAAGACGAAACAGACACAAAAAATATCTTTGCAAGAAAACGACTGATATTTAAAGGCGATGCTCAATTCATCGACAGATCATCATCAACGTTTAACACAGTCATGCCTATCTTCGAGCAACAACGAGGAAAGACAGTCTCGTTATTAAAAAGCCTAAATGACTTTCACCTCGTAGAAATCAAACCGAAATCGGGAACCTATGTTGAAGGCTTTGGCGCGGCTTATCGTTTTGAAGAAATGGAATTTGAAAACGCGAAGCAAGAGACGGGGAAATAGCAATTCAAACTCGAGTCAGAGTCCTTGTACTCTGACACCAATATCACCATCTACTAAAACTTCCCGCTATAGGCTTTAAAGAATTGCTGTGCAGTGCGACCACTACGTCCACCTTTGCCGGTCGCAAAACGCTTAGCTTGGGCGTGCATGGCCTGCCGATTTTCGACCTGCCCAAACAGTTGGTCGACAATCTCAATATATTGATCTTGATTGATTGAATAAAACGACAACCACAAACCAAAACGATCCGACAAAGATATTTTTTCTTCGACCACATCAGCAAAGTGCAATTCTGTTTCTACGACTTTGGTGCCTTCGTTATCGCTCATGTATTCCGGCATAAGATGACGTCTGTTAGAGGTCGCGTAAATCAGGACATTATCGGGGGGCAATTCAATTGATCCTTCGAGAATACTCTTCAAAGCTTTATAAGTTGCATCACCCTCTTCAAAGCTCAAATCATCACAGAAAACAATAAAGTGGTAGGGCTGCTCGAAGAGTTCATCGACGATCTCGGGAAGATCAAGTAGATCATCTTTATCTATCTGAATCACGCGCAGACCTTTGTCAGCATAAGCATTCAAAAGTGCTTTAATAATGCTTGATTTACCTGTGCCGCGGGAGCCCCACAGCAAAGCATTGTTTGCCGGCAGTCCAGCGATAAAACGCTCTGTATTCTCTACTATTAGTTTTTTCTGACGCTCAATCCCCAACAACTGATCAAGCTCAATGCCATCAATCCGTGTCACTGCACGGAGATGCTGCTGCCTCGCTCGCCAGATTGCAGCTACCGTCTTCGACCAATCGATGACTGAAGAAGAGCTCATGTTCGATCTTCTCCCCACTTACTAAGAAGCGTTTGCTCAATTCCTAACTGAGACAAAATACGCGCAACAATGAAATCCACAAGATCATCAACACTTTGCGGTTTGTGGTAAAAACCAGGCGAAGCGGGAATCACCACAGCTCCCATTTTTGTCAACTTCAACATATGCTCAAGGTGAATCTCTGAATAAGGAGCCTCGCGAGGAACGAGTATTAATTGGCGCCGTTCTTTTAATGCAACGTCTGCCGCTCGCTCAATCAAATTATTGCTCGCGCCATTAGCAATTGCAGACAACGATCCAGTGCTGCATGGGCAAACAACCATTTTGGTTGGAGCTCCCGATCCAGAAGCAACCGGAGCCATCCAGTCCTCTTTACCGAATACTTTCACCTGCCCTTGCTTTGCAGAGAACTGTTGCGTCAAAACCTGCTCTAATTGCGCAGCTTGGGCAGGCCATTTATGCTCAGTTTCTGTCGCAATGACCATATGCGCAGCTTTAGAAACCATTACAAAAATCTGATGCCCTTCTTTAACCAGAACATCTAACAAGCGCGTCGCATACTGAACACCTGAAGCCCCGGTCACCGCCAAAGTAATTGTTTCTTTAAACTCGCTCATACAATCCTCAACAACAGGGATCAAATAACAGGTTCAGAGTACTTTTACTCTGAACCTAATTTTTTTAGCAAAGCTTCGCGTACTCCGCCAAAGCCACCATTACTCATCATCAACACATGAACTTTCGTGCCGCCATGCATCTCAATGAACCGATCTACCACACCTTGTATAGCATCAACTGAGATTTCGATATGTTGATTAGCGTATTCGGATAGTTCAGGCGTCAACCACCCTAACTCGTTATTACCCGACAGATCAGCCCATATGATCTGATCTGCATCTTGAGCACTCGGTGCTAATTTGTTTGCATGAATACCCATACGCATGGTGTTTGAACGCGGTTCGATGAGGGCTAGAATCTTTTCAGACCCAACCTTAGCGCGAAGCCCTGAGAGCGTCGTTTTAATAGCACTAGGGTGATGTGCAAAATCATCGTATAAAGCAATTTGCTCTCGATCGGCCAATACTTCCATGCGACGTTTAATGCCGCCAAATTGACTCAAAGCTTGCGCAGAATGCTCGAGCTCAACACCAACATGACGCGCAGCAAGCATCGCTGCCAAAGCATTCGACACGTTGTGCTCACCAGTCATAGACCATGTAACTCGATGCGTCTGGTCCGCTAAGCGCACATCAAAGACTGAACCATCAGATTCAACTAGGTGATAACGAGCTTCTGCACTAGAGCCCTCTCCACCAAAACTTTGTTTCTCAGCCCAAATGCCCTTTTCAAGCGTCTCGTCAATAGCCTTACTGCCTTGAGGATAAATCACACGACCATTGCGCGGCACAGTACGAATAACATGATGGAATTGCTTTTGAATAGCGCTTAGGTCTTCGAAAATATCGGCGTGATCAAACTCGAGATTGTTGACGATCAATGTTCGAGATTTGTAATGGACAAACTTCGAGCGCTTATCAAAAAATGCGCTATCGTATTCATCCGCTTCGATCACAAAGAAAGGGGTTTCGCCCAAACGAGCTGAAAATTCAAAATCCTTTGGCACTCCACCGATTAAGAAACCCGGCTTCATTCCAGCATATTCAAGAATCCACGCTAGCATGGTCGTTGTCGTGGTTTTGCCGTGCGTACCGGCAACACCCATCACCCATTTTCCCTGCAGGATATGTTCTGCAAGAAATTGAGGGCCTGAGGTATAGGGCAAACCTCGATCTAGAATCTCTTCAAGCAAGGCATTACCACGACTAATTGCATTGCCAATGATAAAAAGATCGGGTTCGAGATCTAGCTGTTGCGTATCGAAACCTTGAATCAACTCAATACCGAGTGACTCAAGTTGCGTACTCATTGGAGGATAAACGCCCTGATCACAACCCGTAACGCGCAAACCCTGTTCTTTTGCGAGCGCGGCAAGCGAGCCCATAAAGGTCCCGCAAATACCTAAGATATGAATGTGTTGAACAGACAAAATATGACTCAAATGCTGTTAACTAAAGACTACCGTTGACGTCGAGCTCAATCGCTCTATCCATTTCTTCAAGAAGCCCAGCTCTCGCTTTAAGCTTAGTGCCTTTGTGCGCATGACGATTAAGCTTCTTCGTTGCTTTAGCGTATTCAATCGCCGTCTCGACAACTTTTTCAAATTCAACGATTTCGTCTAGAAAACCCGCTTCAACAGCTGTTTCAGGATCAAACATTTCCGCCAAATAAAGTGAACGATTCAAATAACGATCCGTCACACCATGTTTTGCCATCGTAATACCCGCATGGTGCATCGTCATACCGATCGCCACTTCATTCAGGCCAAGCTTGAACTCGCCAGCTGCACCAATTCGATAATCGCTACATAAAAGAGTAAATGCACCTTGCGCTACAGCGTGCCCAGTACATGCCGCAATCACAGGCGTCGGGAAAGACAATAATCGGCGCGTCAATGTAGAGCCTTCTTTAACCAAAGCCATCGCAGCATCCATACTTTTCTGCATAACTTTGAGATCAAAACCCGCAGAGAACATTCCAGGGTGTCCAGCGATCACAACAGGCGCTTTCGCTTCTTCTGCTTGGTCTAAGGCTGCGTTGAAGTCAGCAATCATCTCATGTGAAAACGCATTCACTTTGCCGTTGTTAAGCGTTAACATGGCAACGCCTTCATTAATTTCTACTTTGACTAATTCACTCATTTTAAAAACCTTATAGTGTTTTCTTATCTCACAAGGCAATCTCAGCGATGTAAGACGCTTAAATTTATATCTTTAACACGTGCTCACGATAATATTGCAGCTCAGCGATCGATTCACGAATATCATCTAATGCTAAATGTGTCCCCTGTTTTTTAAAGCCATCTAAAATTTCAGGCTTCCAACGGCGAGTCAGCTCCTTCAAAGTACTCACATCGAGAGTTCGATAGTGAAAATAGGCTTCCAACTCTGGCATGTATTTGACCAAGAAACGACGATCTTGGCCTACGCTATTTCCACAAATCGGTGATACACCTTTATCAACCCACTCTTGCAAAAACTCAATGGTTTTCAGCTCTGCATCACGCTCTGAGAACTCGCTATCTTTTACTCGCTGAGTTAAACCAGATTCACCATGTGTTCGAGTACACCACTCATCCATCGAATCAAGTAATTCGTCGCTCTGATGCACTGCCATAACGGGCCCTTCAGCTAAGGTATTGAGGTTCGCATCGGTGACGATAGTGGCGATTTCAATAATACGATCAGACTCTGGCTCTAAACCAGTCATCTCAAGATCAATCCAAATCAAATTATCTTTATGCTTCATGCAAGTTATTCGCTTCTGTATTTTTAATCAGAGCTAAAATATAGGCTTTAGTGAACTAGAACAACCGCCTATGAGAAAAACTGATAGAATGCTTGCGCCTTTTAACAGAGAAGCCCATGAGCAAACGTAAACTCAATCGCCGTCAAAAATGGCGCATCGAAAAAATACAAGCAGAGAAAACAGCCCGAGCTGAAAAGAAGCAACGCAAACTAGACGATCAAGTGTTAGGAGGCGAACTTGGCGCCGAACAGCGCGGTTTAATTATTGCGCATTTTGGGCAAACGCTTGATGTCGAAGCGCTAGAAGGCGAAACAAAAGGCGAGATATATCGCTGTTATGTCCGCGCAAACATCGATGCTTTGGTCACCGGTGACGAAGTGATATGGCGACCCGGAGCCGACAACAGTGGAGTCATTGAAGCGCGTCTAGAGCGCAGCACTCTACTGCAAAGGCCTGATAACTACGGCCAACTTAAGCCAGTCGCATCGAATATTGATCGCATACTCATTGTCGTTGCGCTTGAACCAACACCTTTCGCCAACCTCATTGACCGCTATCTTGTGGCCGCCGAAACAACGGGCATTGAGCCAGCCATTCTGTTCAACAAGAGTGATTTGATTACCGATGATAATCGGGACTTTATTCACGGCTTGATGGATACATACAAAGCGCTCGGCTATGAAGTATTGCTCACCTCAGCAAATGACGAACAAGACTGTAGTGAAACACTCTTAAGCTGGCTATCGAATCACACAAGTGTGTTTGTAGGGCAATCTGGTGTTGGTAAGTCTTCACTTATTCGCACCATTCTCGGTGATCAATCTATTCGCGTTGGTGAACTCTCAGAAAACACACGAAAAGGCACCCACACCACTACGACCGCTAAATTATTTCACCTCCCACAAGGTGGCCGTTTAGTGGATTCACCAGGAATTCGAGAGTTTGGACTCTGGCACATCACAGAGGCTGAACTACTTGAAGGCTTCACAGAGTTCAGGCCCTTCATTGGTTATTGTAAATTCCGCGACTGCAAACACGAGCAAGAACCTGGATGCGCAATTCAACAAGCGTTAGAAGAAGGTAAAATTTCAGAAACCAGAATGCAGAGTTATCGCCATATCTTGTCTACACTAGACGACATAGAAACACATTGATGATGATGAATGGCCGAAACAAAAAGTTATCCGCAAGATCTACAATCATGGGTGGAGTACTTACTTAAACGTAAACTACCCTCTGCCTTGAGTCTGGCGCCGAAGGCCGTTTTGCTGATGGAAAACGAAGCGCCGAGTTATTTGAAGTTAGCTCAAATACTCGCCCCAGACCCTGTTGTGTCACTCGCAATCATGCGCAAGGCCAACGACAATCCTCGTCCAGAAAGCGTATTCAGTAAAACTCTTGATCACGCTATGAGCATGCTAGGCCACCAGCAAGTCAAAGAGCTACTCGTTGCCATCAAAAAACTCGACATCAAATATGGTTATCGCGCTTACTACCAAACTCTCGGAGCAAGCTTAACCAAAGCCTATCTCGCACAACGATTCGCAAAGGCAAAAGGATCAGCAAAATCCTTAGATATCTTCTGGGGGAGTTTATTTTCCGACGCACCCATGTGGTACATGTGGTGTTATGCCACACCATTAATGCGAGAGATCAGTCGAGCCAGCATACCAAAGAGAAAAGCGCTTGAACTAGATTTATTGGGCTGTTCACTCAAAGACATTCAATTAGAACTCTTAACGGCACTGAACGCTCCAGATCTCGCTCTAAAAACGCAACAAACGCAACACTGTTTGTCCTTGCGAGACTGGGCGCAATTATCACGCTTTGGCCAAGCTTCAGCACCGACTAGCGCCTCACAATCAGTGGCTCAAGCAAATCCTGCTGAGCCTATCGAGCTTAGCCCCGCATTGAAGATCGCGCGTCAACAACCTCTTTTCTTCATTGAATTATCGCGGTTTTATCTGCATTACTATTTAAAAGATAGCTCGCCAAAACAGATGTCTCGAGCCTTAGCAACAACCGCCGCTGGACTCGATATGCCCGTTTATAAGGTAAGAACACTCTGCACAAAAACGCTGTTGAAAGCCGCACATCGCTACCAAATGCCCTATTCAGCTAATGCAGTGTGTCGTGTATTTGATGATGTAAAAGAGTACGTACCTGACGCGCAAGGCGAGACTTCAACAACGGGCGATGCACGCACTGTATTTAGTCGCGTTATTCCATCAACAGGGAAAGTTGCTAAATCAGAACGCATGATCGAAAGCACTGGCGCTAAAAAACCGGAAGATCAAAAAACATTCACACCAGAAGCGTCATTCCTTCACCTATTAAAAGCCATCAAACAACAACCAACTGATTTCAACTCAGCCTCAGCTCTAATGACGAAAATGGTTGAACAGATCCAAATCGGACTTCGCCTTAAACGTTGCGCTCTGTGCGTTCTTAGCAAAGATAAATCCAAGTTAAACATCGTATTTAAGTCGGGCATCGACGGTGACGACCCACTCGCTAGTTTTAGCACACCTATTATCAAAGGAACGATTTTTAGCGTATTGTGCGACAAACCAGCGGCTCTATGGCTTAAACCGAGCGTCAAAAAAGAAGTCTCTGATCTTGTTCCCATGAACTTTAAGCAGACGACGCAACGTGATGAAGCGTTCTTCGCTTCTATCTTTGTTAAAGGTAAGCCTATTGGTGTGGTGTATGCCGACCAAGATCCTGATCAACGCATCGATGAAGCTCAGTTCAGGTATTTCAAACTAGCGATCAAAGCATTGGAATCATCGTTAGGAACGATTAGCCAAGACGCACAAGATTCGTAATAAAAATCAAAATAAAAACAACACATGAGAACTTCTAAGCACGCCATTAATTGAAAGCTCATCGATTAATTGCATCTGTCTTTCGCAGCAATCTGGAAGTTCTGTTATTATCCGCGGCCAATAATGATTAAGTATTTTGGAATCCGCATTTATGAAAAGCGATGATCTGTTTGTATTCAGTCAGTACATCAGCCCACAGCACTTTATTTCGCGCGTTGCTGGCAAAGTAGCGAGCACAACATTCGAACCAGTCAAAAACAACTTTATCAACTGGTTCGTCGACAAGTATGACGTCGACATGAGCGAAGCGGCAGAACCAAACCCAACTGCCTACCCTAGCTTCAATGATTTCTTTACCCGCGCTCTCAAAGACGGTGCTCGCCCTGTTGTAGAGGGAGATAACATTCTTTGCTCGCCAGTTGATGGTGCAATCAGTCAGTTAGGTGAAATCAAAGGCGGACAAATATTCCAAGCAAAAGGCCAAAGCTTTAACGTCAATGAATTGCTGGGTGGCGATGAAAAACTTGCTCAACCGTTTATGGATGGTGACTTCGCAACGATTTATCTTTCACCTAAAGACTACCATCGCATTCATATGCCTATCACAGGCACATTGAAAAAAATGATTTATGTTCCTGGAAAACTCTTCTCGGTTAACCCTGTAACAGCGCAACGCGTTCCAAATTTATTTGCACGTAATGAGCGAGTCGTAGCGATTTTCGATACAGCAATCGGCCCGATTGCAATGGTTTTGGTTGGCGCAATGATTGTTGCAAGCGTCGAAACAACATGGGCTGGTCTTGTCGCGCCAATGCGTAAAAATGTTGTCAGTTTTGACTACGACAACGAAGAGCCAATCACGATTGAAAAAGGCGCAGAAATGGGCCGTTTTAAGCTAGGGTCTACCGTCGTCTTCTGTGCACCACCAAACACCATCAACTTCGAAGAGTCATTGAAAGCAGAATCACCTGTTCGTATGGGCGAAACATTCGCAACAATAAAGTAAGGCTCTTCAATCGATACTAGCGGTCGCAATGCACCGCTAGTTTCTCTTCATTTATTAACTTTCCAATCAATAGCACATGGCGTTGAATCAAGGCTTTATTGCGTTGAAAAACAGCTGTTCTCTCTTTCCTCCATCGCGCATAACTCTCACTGAGCATCGGTGCTAATTCGCCCTCCAAATCGGCCATTGCTTCGCTCAATGCGTACTGTCGGCGATTAAGATCCGCAGCCCACTGCTGAACCTCACCCACAAAATATTTTTGTACGACGTTTTGCAGTATCTTTGACGAGTGTCTCCCTGCTACACAGATTTGCTCAGAATCGAGCACGCCTTCGAGAAAGCTATTGAGCACTTCAAGCCTGTTATTCAAAAGACTAAAACTTGATAGCAGTGCTCCGCCATCACCGATATTTATCTGAAATAACATCGTCTCTAGTTCTTGCTCCGTTTGAACATAATTCTCTGACTGCCACTGTTTGAAAAGCGACACAACAGAACTCAGGGCAAGGATAGGCTCAAGATTAGTATTTTCGGGATAAGACCCTAAGTTTTTAGGCAGGCGCCAAAAACTCGAAAACTCATCCCCTTCAATCAACATGGCGGTAGAGACATAAGGAAATTGTTGGCGTTTATACTCTATCTCTTGCTTCACGATTCGAGCAAGCTCCGTCTTTTCTTCAGTCTCGAGCATCGCAATGCAACTTGGGGCATCTCGTAAAAAACGCACAAGATACAAAACGCGTTGCGATGCGGTTGCTACACGCCCTAAGCTGGAATTTGCTTGGGCAACGGTTTCTTGTAATCGACATCCATACAGGCTCATAAAGTCCAGAATATCGATACTTTCTGATGATTGAGCTTGCCATGCTTGAACTAGTGGCTTCTGTGGAAGTGTCGGAACCGACAATGTATTGAAGTCTTGCGTTTGAATTTCACCTGCGTCAGAGATGTCCGCAAACACATTTTCTAATCGAGCCTGATAGTTATCCAACACTTGCTCACCATGACTCGCTGAACTAAAGCCACAAGCACTCAACAACAATGAAAAGAAAACAACGATGACTACGCCAAAAAACTTGGCTTTGTATCGGTTCCGAAGTTCAGAATTACGCGCGATCAATGGGAAAGCTCAACACCTCTTGAATAGAACTGACTTTCAGCTTGAGCATCAACAAACGGTCAACACCAAGTGCAACGCCAGAACACTCAGGTAAGCCAGAAGCTAATGCACTTACAAGATTCTTATCATACGGTACATTGGCCAGTTTAAGTTCATGACGCGCGCGTCGATCTTCTATAAATCGCGCCTCTTGCTCACTGGCATCCACTAGTTCGTCGTAGGCATTCGCGAGCTCAATGCCGTTCACATACAATTCAGCGCGCTTCCCTACTCGATTGCCAAACGAGTCTACTTCAATACGCGCCAATGAGGCCTGACTCGCTGGGTAATCAGTAAGAAAACACGGTCTATCAAATCCTAATTTAGGTTCGATACACACAGAAATAAGCAAGTCTAAGCATGCGTCACGGTCAGGTGTTTCAACCTCAGCAAGCCCAGCTTGGCTCGAACACAATGCCTGTAACTCGCTTAATTCGGCTGAGAATGGGTCAATCTCTAAGTACTTTAAAAAGACTTCACGGTAGGTATATACAATGGGTCGCTCAAGGCTCAACTGCTCACAAACGAGATCTGCGATTTCTTCCATTAATTCAGTCAAACTGAACCCTACTCGATACCACTCAAGCATTGTGAATTCGGGGTTATGCCTACCCCCCTGCTCGGCTTCACGAAAACTTTTACAAAGCTGATAGATATCGCCTAAACCGCTTGCGAGTAGACGCTTCATCGCAAACTCTGGAGAGGTTTGAAGAAAAAAGTTTAAGGATTGATGCGCATCTTGATTGCCTGAAGCACGATAACTTGCAAGATGTGGGTCCGTTGACCCTGAAACACTCATCAACGGCGTGTCGACTTCGAGAACATTACGTGCAGAAAAAAAAGCCCGCAGCTGAGCATACAACTCAGCACGGGCTTTAATTGCAGTATGTGAACAACTAGGCTGCCACATAAAGAGAAACTTAACCTTTCGCGCGGCTTACGTATTCGCCAGTACGCGTATCGATTCTCAACACTTCACCAATATTAATAAACAAAGGCACGTTAACCACTGCGCCAGTGGTTAGTGTTGCTGGCTTTGTACCACCTTGCGCTGTATCGCCCTTCAAACCAGGATCTGTTTCTACAACTTCAAGTTCAACAAAGTTTGGCGGTGCTACGTTTAATGGCGCTCCGTTGTATAAGGTTACAACGTAAACGTCTTGTTCTTTCAACCATTTTTGCGCTTCAGCCACAGCATTCTCATCTGCACCGTGCTGTTCAAAAGAACCGTCGGTCATCATGAAGTGCCAAAACTCACCATCGGTGTACAAATACTCCATATCGTGCTCCATTACGTCAGCACCTTCTAGAGATTCACCAGACTTAAAGGTACGCTCCCAAACACGTCCAGTTTTGAGGTTACGCAGTTTTACACGGTTAAACGCTTGTCCTTTACCCGGCTTTACATATTCGTTCTCAAGGATCGAACATGGGTCGCCATCAAGCATTACCTTAAGGCCACCTTTAAATTCGTTTGTTGAAAAATTCGCCATTTTATCACCTAACTGTCCCTACTTAATTTGTAGGCTTCTGATACAAAGTGCAATAACTAAGCAGTAAACAGCTATACCGCTACCACTTTCAGTTACTAAAGTGTAGATTATGCGGCCGATCTAAGCGGCCAAAAAGTGGCGGCAATCATACACGCTTCGGTTTATTCTGTCGAAATACTCGTCTACGTATTAGCACTATGCAAGAACACATTCAGCATTCGCCTCTTATCGCTCGTTCGATCGACAAAGATTGGCAATCGATTTACAGTCAAAGCACACTGACTGTCGGCGATCTATTAACGCAGCTAGGCCTAGACGCGCACCCCTTAGCAACACAACAAACGCTCGATTTTCCACTTCGTGCACCGCAGCCCTATCTCGATAAAATCAAACCTAACTCACCCAATGACCCCTTGCTTTTGCAAGTTCTACCTCAGACTAGAGAATTCGAACAGGTTGATGGTTTTACAGCTGAACCCTTACTCGAACAAGATTACTCGCCCGTCCCTGGTTTAATTCATAAATATCAGTCTCGGGTTTTGCTCGTCTTAACGCAGGCTTGCGCCATACACTGTAGATACTGTTTTAGACGTAATTTCCCTTATTCAGAGCACCAGCAATCTCGCAAACAATGGGACAAGGCTCTGGCTTACATTCTGGAAAATAAGCAAATTAATGAGGTCATTCTAAGTGGTGGCGACCCACTAAGCTTGCCTGATAAATACCTATCCGATTTGTTACATCGTATTGATTCTATCGCGCACATAAAAAGGATACGTATTCATACGCGAATGCTCCCTAGCCTGCCGCAACGAATTAGCGATCCCTTTATCGAGATTCTCAAGACACTCAACAGCAATATTGTTTTTGTTGCGCATTGCAATCATGAGAATGAATTGGGTGACGACACGGCAATTGCATTTAGAAAACTCAAAGCCGTCGGCGTTACCTTACTCAACCAATCAGTATTGTTAAAAGACATAAATGATAACGCAGGCATCCTGCAAAATTTGTCAGAAAAGCTATTCGATCAAGGCGTATTGCCCTACTACCTTTTCACCCTCGACAAAGTAGATGGCGCAGCACATTTTGATTTGAGCCGAGAAAAAGCCAAAGAGATTTACAAGCAGTTATCCTCCTTGCTACCTGGGTTCCTACTTCCCAAACTCGCTGAAGAATGTCCGGGGGAAACAAGTAAATCCATACTTACTTGGTAAGCCTTGCGAAACATTAACCCGAACCTTGTCACTTAATTAAAAATGTTTGCTCTTAGGGCTCAGCAATAGCGAATTTCCCTGCTATTATAAGGAGATAGAACTATATGCTGACTAAGTGTTCAGCCTAATAACCAATTAAAACCGACAAACATCAACAGGAAGAACTACAACAGATGTTGGGTCCAGACCTTGAGCTTTTGATAAGTATCCCCGAACAAAACTTGGGTGAACTTTCATACACTGATTCCACCCCGGAAGCCTTTGCTGACTGGGTCGCGAATCTGCCCATGGCGAATTTAGGCGAGCTGTCTCGTCAACTATATCGTGCGATTAATGAACTAAATCGCCTTAAGTGCAAGCCAGAAACTCGCTCAAAAATGCTTGAGGACATTCGAAAACCTATCCATTACGCATGCGAAGAGCTGTCAAAACATTTTCTTAACGCATCTATCACACCTCAAGAAAAGCAACGCAAAGTTATCAACCTTGTCACGAGCCTTCATCTTTCTCTAGCCGCTGGCTACAAAGCAGTGCTATTAGAGAGCGTTCCTAATCTTGGGTCAGAACATACACGTAAAAACTTCAGCTGCGCAGCACACCGAACCATTACAGAATTTGGACGTGTTCAGCTTTTGTCAGCCAAGCTCTATATTTCCGTACCGAAAATGCTATGGAAAGAAATGAACGAGATCTATCGTTTTAGCGATGAGTTAGGCCTAATGAAGTATCTAGTTCGCGATGAAGACAATCTTGTCGAACCAGACTCATCGATCAAAAGCGCCTATAAACGAAACTTGTTACTTGCCTGCTGCCGCTCAAACCAGTTGCGTAAGCAAGAGATCGATTCTGTTTGGGTACTGTTCGAACGATGGGCTAACTACGTAGAGCTAGGTAGAAAGTACCTCGCCTCAGCTGTCTTCTGCATCAATTTATCCGAAGACCAAGCTCCGCGACACAAGAGCCTACTGCATGAAGAGCTGAGTGATTTTTACTATGGGTTTGATACGGCTGAACTCATTACCCGCATCACTTCGCACCTAAGTTCAGCGAATTCGACGATCACCCATTTAGAAATGCCGATCAATATCAGTAATGGCTTACTGCATCACTTGCATCATTCACTTGGTATTCTCACCAAACGAACCTTTAAGCGTATCGCAAGCGATGGCTCGCTTGAGCTTGCTGTTGGTTTGAGTGCTATGCACTACTACACCTCAGGTCGAACATCCTTCCAGCCACACTTGTTTGGGATGGAACCTATTGACCTTGATAACTCGACCGAATCTCGCGTTAGTCGAGCCAAAAGTAACGACCCTTGGTCTAATGCCTTTGATGCGGCCGCTATTACAAGTCCGAAATCGATTCCTAGCGAGTCGGTGATTGACTATACCAATCATCCTGAGAGCGCTGACAAAGACTTTCCTGTGCACACCACTAGCCTGATCAATACAAGCCCTGGTGGATATTGCATTCAATGGGGCGGTCACATTCCAAAGAATGTTCAAGCTGGTGAACTTCTTTGTGTGCGCGAAAACGATGAGAAATCATGGAGCATTGCTGTTATCCGCTGGATTCGATACTCCAAGCAAAAAGGTACGCAGCTTGGTATCGAGCTACTCGCACCTCGCGCCAAACCATGTGCGGTGCAGCAACTCAACAAAACTGGCAAACACAGTGAATTTTTGCGTGGTTTGCTTCTACCAGAATTGAGCAGCATCAGCCAACCAAGCACGCTAATTACGCCTCGCCTCCCATTCAAAGAAGGCAATAAGGTGATTTTGCGTTTCAGCGGCATCGAATCTAAATGCATTCTAGCCGCCACTGTTTCAGAAACTGGTAGTTTTAGCCAGTACACCTTACGCGCAACAGATGTTCTAGATTCGAAATCTGCGCAACTCGAAGAAGAAACACAACAACCCAAAACCGAAATAAGTCTCGAAGACGAATTCGATTCTCTTTGGCCTAGTCTGTAGTTAACGCGGTACCAATAAGTAATGACAAAACAAACCGACACCCTCTTCCTTCTTGTACTTGAAGACTCTCAAAATGATGCAGAGAAACTTGTCAGCCTATTACGAAACGCTGGCATTGCAACTAGAGCAAAACTCATCGAAGACGAAGAAGAACTAGAGCAAGCGTTATCCGACGGACAATGGGATTTATTTGTTGCAAGAGAATCAGCGGCAGACTTCGATCTAAGCCAAGCTTGCATTCAGATATCAAAAAAAGACTTATATATCCCTCTAATTATTATTTCTGAAGAATATGACGAAGAAAAGGTCAGTGCGCATCTAAAGAGTGGTGCGCATGATGTCGTATCAAGCACTCAAGAAAAACACTTCGTTGAAGTGGTCAAACGTGAGTTATCACACGTTCGCGCAATACAAAAACTGCATCACCTTGAAGTTGAAATTCGCGATGTCGAACATCGTTGTGAATTACTGCTCGATAGCTCTAAAGACGCAATCGCATATATCAACGACGGAATGCATATCTATGCCAATAGCTCATATCTTGAGTTTTTGGACTACGACGATATTGACGAAATGATCTGCATCCCAGTGATGGACACCCTCAGCGGCGATTCGCAAGAAAAATTCAAAGAGATCGGTAAAGACTTTTTAAATAGCAATAGTGACGCTAAACCTGTCGAAAACGTTGCACTCACATCAATCAGAGAAGATGGAACAGAAATCCCTGTTCTTGCTAGCTTCTCGCATGCGAGCTATGACGGCGAAAGCTGCCTTCAAATCATTTTGCGTCCTGAAGAAAACTCCGCTGAACTCGAAGCAAAACTGAAAGAAATGAGCCAGATAGACTTACTAACAGGTCTGTATAACCGCTCATACTTCATGGATGCTCTTCATGAAAGCAAAGAAGGCGCCCTCAGCGACGACAGTAAAGCTGCTGTTTACTATTTAGCGATTGACCACTTCCACAGTGTCAAAGCGAATTTAGGTATCGGTGACGCCGACTTTGTATTACGAGACTTAGCCCAGATTCTTGAAACCAAGAAGAGCGACAAAGTCACCCTTGCCCGTTTAAGCGATGACGTGTTCGGCATGATCATCAATGACACCACCGACGCACAAGCAATGGATGTCGCAAATAGTCTGTGCAAAGAAGTCGAAGATCATTTGTTCGACGTAGAAGGCAAAACTGTTCAAGTCACATTGAGTATTGGTGTAACAATCATTAATGCCAACGCTCCAAACATTAAAGACATCTTGGGACGTGCGCAAACCGCGTCAGAAGGCGTTAGAAAGCTTGAAGGCAAAGCCAATGGTAACGGTGCATTGTTATTTGAACCTAAAGTAGAAAACCCTCTAGGTAATCACGACACCGCTGGCAGCTACATTGAGAAAGCGCTAGACGAAGACAAATTCAAACTGCTCTTCCAACCAATTCAAAGCCTTCGCGGCGGAACGCACGAGCACTACGAAGCGTTTGTGCGCATGATTGATGATAAAGGCCAGGAAGTTTCACCTTACGAATTCCTACCACCTAATGGTCCATCAGAGGTTGCTGGCAAGATCGACAAATGGGTCATCCTACAAACCATCAAGCAACTTAGTGAGCACAGATCTCAAGGGCATGATACGCGCCTATTCATCAATTTAACGGCCGAGTCCTTGCAAGATCCTAACTTCATCTCTTGGTTAAATGTGGCATTAAAAGCAGCGCGCTTACCCGGCGACTCTTTGATTTTCCAAATCTCGGAAAACAATGCGATTACTTATCTAAAACAAGCAAAAGAGTTCGAAAAAGGATTAAACACCTTACATTGCAATTTATCCGTGAATCAATTTGGTCGTGCGATCAATCCATTCAATCTTCTCAAACACCTTACTCCGGAGTATGTGAAGCTTGAAGGGTCATTTACTGAAGAAATGCAGAAGAGTCCTGAAGGCAAAGAAGCAATGAAAGAAGTGATCACTTCTCTGCAAGGCATGAATAAATTGACGGTTGTTCCGTTGGTCGAGAGCGCTTCACTACTCGCAACCCTATGGCAAGCAGGCGTTAACTATATTCAGGGTTACTACCTACAAGCACCTAGCACAGAAATGAACTTCGACTTCAGCGAAGAATAATCAAAGCTTAAAAAAGTGACCGCTACTCCTTATTCCGTAGCGGTCTGCTTCATCCGCACTCTCTTCCATATAATCCGCTAATTCGTAATACACTTGTCGACTTATTAGAGCTTGTAAATTCCGGCGCACTGTAACCACAGGCAAAGCTTCACCCGCGCTATTCTCAAGCAAAGCTATCGGATGATCTGGCGACAACTCAAAGGTATCACCAACGTTTGTCGACAAAAGGACACGTTGATCTCGCCCTTCGCCACTTACCTCTGCAAGTCGTACAACGAACGGCAAACACTCAACTGTAATCTTCACCTTCTCAGCAGGCGTCACCAAATAGTAATCTTCTTCGTCGAGCAGAAGAATGCGAGAGAATAACTGAACAGTCGCCTCTCGCGTCATTTCATCACCGTTATACCACCAAGAGCCATCCCGTTTAATAACAATATTGAGCTCACTCTCACGCGATGGCGTCCACGTTTCTACTGGAGGAATTTTACCTTCGAGTGCAAGGAGGTCTTTTAACTCAGATGCGAAATTGGGAAGTATCTTCTGTGTAGTCATATCTAAAACTTTCTTAGTAGATTAGCGGAACTGGAGATCAGTACATTCTTGAACTATTGTTACAGACATCGGAGCTCGACGCCTAATCACTTATGACTGAAACCGCTAATTTATACGTTAGTCAGGCCTTAACCGACTTTACGGTTGAAGAATTAGAGGCCCTACAACAAATTTCTTATAGTAATAATTTAGTTCTAGAGATTTCAGGCTACCTATATTTTGAAAATCATAGGTTCTTTCAATATCTTGAAGGGGAAGACTCAGTTGTTCATCAAGCATTTGAACGTATTAAGAAAGATCCCAGACATAAGATTATTGGGGTGCTCGAGCAACAAGATATCGTGCGTAGATTTCCTGACTGGTCAATAAAGTGGCTTCAAAGCAGCATATTCGCCAATCTCAATTTAGAAAAACTGCTGATTGATCACCTATCTATTATGAGCAACTTTAAGAACGACGGACCAGACTTCTCTGGTTCAGCATTTCAAATAGTCGATACCTTATCTAAGCACCAGATACAGCTAAGCTAGCGCACACGCACTGCTATAAGCCGCGCTGCCACTCTTCACGTAGTTGAATTTTCTCAGGTGTATTAATTGCTGTATCAAGTTGCATTAACAACTTGGTTTTATCTCGTCCTAACTGCCCCTTTAAAGGCAAGTAATTCGATGCATGATCCGAACGGAATGTAGAATCTTCAAGTTCAAGGTGTGAGATAAACGTGTGCAGCTCTCTAAATAATTGTGTTTGGGTTAAGGGCTCCCAATCAACAAAACGCTCTCGATAACGCTCTTCTCCCATAGGAAAACTCACCACAAGCGTTGAAACATAATCAGGTTGTGCGGCATTGATCGCCTTAGCGGAATTCACAGCATGTTGTTGCGAATAACGTTGCCCGCCCAAGCCATTCAACACCATTACCGAAGACTTGATACCTGCCTGCTTAATCTTTTGCAAAGCGGATACAGAACTTTCAAAACTCTCGCCTTTATTCACCATCTCGAGCACAAATTCATCACCAGACTCTAAACCAACGTAAAGCATTTCAAGCCCAAGTTCGCGCAATTCTATTAACTCTTCAACACTCTTCTTAGCCAAATTACGCGGTAAACAATAGGAGCTCACGCGCTCTAAATTTAGGAAAGAGTCTTTCAAGTTTTCAAGCACCGACTTCAAACGCCGCGTTGGCAAAATCATCGCATCACCATCCGCTAAGAAGACGCGCTTAGTCTGAGGAACTTGTGCGGCGACTTTAGCAATGTCAGCTTGAACTTCTTCATCTTTGCGTGCGCGAAACTTCTTTTGCTCTTGGGTATACATTTCGCAGAAGGTGCATTTATTCCAAGAACAGCCATTAGTAAGTGGCAAAATAAATGAATAAGCCTCGCTTGGTGGACGAAACACCGGCTCGATATAGTCAATCGGGTAGAAATTCATAACTCTAGTAAAAAGTTTGTTCGTTAAACGGGGACGATATCACACATGCCAGAGGCGATCACTTCACCACGTAAGTGCACTAACTCGCTTGTTTGAAAAGGATAGCTAGTGTAGGGGTGCCCTTCTGTTAAGAGGCTGACTAGCTCTCCAAGCAATGGCATATGCGCCACAATCAGCAAGGTTTGATCATCGCGTAATAAATTTAGCTTTCTTGTCGCACGCTCAGGGTCAGAATCAGGACGAAGAAACGTCTGCTCTTCGACGATAAGACTATATTCTGATGAAAATAATTGCGCTGTCTGTTGTGCTCGCATCAAGTCACTACACCAGATGTCGCTTACAGACATATTCATTTTAGATAGGCGAAGAATAGTTTCTTTTGTCTTTGCAGTGCCGGCATCGGTCAATGGACGTTGTCGATCACTTGGCGCATCAAAAGATGCTTCACCGTGACGGCACAAAAACAAATCAATCATTCGTACTATCTCGCTTGCTCTCGGGTTCTGGCCAGTCAGCGAAAGGGAACGGCTTTTCGTCTGAGGAGAAACTGATAAATTCAGAGATTTGCTTTAAATACACACCCAGTCGCGCACCAAAATCCTTAAGCGTTTCGCTTGGTTCGCCGACTGTCACACTCAAAATACTCTGAATTAAAGCGATCACCGCAATGACGATCTCAGAAAAGCTGAAAACAACACAAAACAATAAAACATACGCGATACGCATTAAATTTCATCCTTCGGTAAAGTATATTCAACATCTGTATTACGCTCAGCGAGCATCAATCCTTTTACAACCATTGAGATCGGCTGCTGCTCATACATAACCTTATATAAGCCCTGCACGAGCGGCATGTAAATATCATGTTCATCCGCATAGCGTTTTACCTGCTTAAGCGTGTTCACACCCTCAGCGACCTCACCCAAGCTTTCGATTGCTTGCTCGAGGTTTTTCCCTTCGCCAAAGGCAAAGCCCACTCGGTAATTTCGGCTCAATGGAGAACAACACGTTGCGATCAAGTCACCCACGCCAGATAAACCTAGAAAAGTCATCGGATTCGCGCCCTGATGCTCAGCAAAACGTCCCATCTCAGCAATGGAACGTGTTAGCAGCATAGCAATCGTGTTCTCACCTAATTTCTTAGCCGCAGCAATGCCAGCAATAATCGCGTAGATATTTTTGAGAGCACCGCCAAGCTCTACCCCGTACACATCGGCACTCGCATACACTCGAAAGTATTCGCAGCTAAGCGCTTCTTGCACAATACGGCGCAAATCAGAATCTTCACTCGCAATTACAGTAGCGGTAATTTCATGTTTCGCAATTTCTTTTGCGAGATTAGGCCCACCCATGACACCAACACGATTGTTTGGCAATTCAGAGCGAAGAATATCGCTCATCAGATTTAGTTTGCCAGGTTCAATGCCTTTAGTCGTACTAACAACCATCTGTCCTTCAGAAATGAAGCCTGAAACTTGCTCCACAACCATACGAAATGACTTACTAGGGATCGCAAAAAAGATAACATTCGCGCCATCGACCGCAGTCTTAAGATTGCCACTGACGGATAAGTTTTCGTGAAGTACTAAATCTGGCAAGTATCGTTGGTTGATACCCGTTTGTTGAATCTCTTGAACGGCGTCTTCATTGCGCATCCAAAGAGCAACGTCATATCCATTCTCGGCAGCAATATTTGCAATGACGGTGCCGAAGCTCCCACCACCAAGAACGGCAATGCGTTTGCAATCGCTCATTTAAAAATCTCTTGAATAACTTACAGGGCTAGCCTGCTTTAAAGGTCACAACGTCGTTGCCTTCTAGTGCATCAACAAGGTCACGAAACTTCGTACAATTGCTCTCGTTAATGTCCATCAAGACTTTATGCGCTTTTAAAACCGTCTGGCGCATTTCTTCTTCTTGAAGAGGGCTTTGTGGCATTTCTAACAGTTCTGACTCATTTTCAATCGGTTCACGCGTAATCAAGAAAACGCTGTCAAAACCCATTGACTCGATAACTCGGGTGACGTCTGGATTGGTAGAAACAATAGAGGGTAAAAAGTGGGACTTTTCTTTTGCTTTTACAGCAAGCTTGGCCAGCATGCCTAGTGTAGTGCTATCAAGATGTATGGTTTCAGTGAGATCGACAATGAGACTCCGAAAATTGGGATTTTCAGAAATCGTATCAATCGCCACATCAATGGTCGAGCACGCATTTAAGCGGACTTCACCCACCAACTTTAATACATATACACCGCTACAATCGGCTTGTAACACTCTACATTCGGACATCGCTAACTAACTCTTGATAATGCAAGCAACACCCTACCATCCGCTACGACGCATCCTTATCGCAGACCGTTAACACGGCAATATCGTCCGGTAGATCATCGATATCATCCAATCCAACCGATGTCAGTAATGATTTTATCCCTCCTCGCTCACGAGAAACAACATCTAAAAGTAACTTTTCTTTCTCTTTTAGTGTCTCACTCGGCAAAACTTCTAATATCCCATCTGAAAAAACAGTGATTTTAAAGTCTTGTGGCAAAGGGCATACAACCCGCTCAAACTTTGGATAAGGAAATAAACCAACCGCGACACCTTTTGCATTTAAGTACTCCGCACCAGACGGACTACTCAGTATCGGCAAGGGAAAATGCCCGCCAATGGCATAGGTTAGGCTGCGATCACTATGATCAACAATACCTACGAATACGGTTAAGTGCTTTCCTAGATCCGACACAATCAATTCCTGATTGAGTCTTTTCAAAAACTTCACTGGACAGCTTAGCTCATCACTTGAGTTTCGGCGTAAATTTCTCAGTAATCGTGCTGATAGATTTTTTAAGAGAACCGTGACGAACGCAGACGAGGCTCCGTGCCCAGATACATCTGCAAAATAGAACAAAGACTTTGTATCATCGATACGGAAGTAATCTAGAAAATCACCACTTAAGTACAAAGACGGACGAACAATATGATCAAAATGGAAATCGTTAATGATTTTATCTGGCTGAGGAAGCATCTTGAGCTGAACCTGCAAGCCGGCTTTTTGATCTGTTCGTAACTCGTGAATACCTTCGCGAAGCTTGCGATTTCGTTCCTCGAGCTCTGATCGCAGTCGTTTATTCAACTTACTGAGACGGATTTGATCCAGTGTTTTATGAATCACTGAGTCTAAACGCTCAAAGTCTTTCACTGGCTTAAGTATGAAATCCCCTGCCCCACCTCTGAGACAAGCTACAACATCACCCGCCGACTCAACTTCAGACACAATTATCAACGATATTTCTTTCTTATCACTTTCGAAGAATGGCAATAGCGGGATTTGTTCGGAGGGAACATCTGCGAAAATCAGGTCGGGAGCTTCAGGAAGAGCTAGTAAATGCGCCGTTTCGACATTAGAAGCCGCTTGGACAAAATACCCTTTTCCAGTGAGATAACTCACTAGATTCTCACGATCAACAGGGTTGGAATCGATCACTAAAATTTGATCTGAGCTTGGACTCATAACTACGCAATATTCATTGTTCTTTTATGCAGTATAGGCGAGCAAACGAGTTGGTAAAGCCTTATGCTAATATTGCCCGTTTTCATCAAGATTTCTCGCTATACTAACTTTAGGATCAAAAAGAAAACTAACGATAAGGAAACACTTTGCAACTGCGTATTAACGATTTATTGGGCAACTACCATAAATTAATTATGGACCCCGTCCATGGCGGTATTCCTGTTTCGAGGCTTGAAGTTGCCATTATTGATCACCCTTTGTTTCAGCGCCTGCGTTTTATTTGTCAAAACGATATTTTGTCTCTTGTGTTTCCCGGAGCGACCCATTCACGCTTTCTCCATAGCGTAGGAGCCATGCATGTCGGCGGACGTATGTTTATGGCAATGGTCGAAAATGGACTAAAAACATTTGGCAGCAATGCGAGTGTTTCCGCCGAGACATTAGAAGCGATTAGTTATTTCCATAGAATAGTACGCTGTGCATGTTTACTACACGATAGTGGACATAGCAGCTTTTCTCATCAATTCAGTCGAACACCGACTATTCAAAATATCTTAAGCACACCTGGTATTTTCGAGCAATTATGGTCTGGAGAAGACAGCACACAGTTCTATGCTGAACAGCCTAGCGCTTTAGAGCATGAACATTATTCTGTTCGCGTAGCGCATCATATTTTGCAACAAGGGCAAGATGTCACTGAAGATATTGCCCCCCAAGATATCATTGCGCTAATGGAAACAAGCGCCACACACGCAACTGAGAAATTCTCGCATCACGCGAAGGCTATGTGGCCTTTAGTCATAGGTAACCAACAATCACAGCCACCAGAAGACTTTCCTGAACTTTTCCGCTCATTGCTTTCAAATATCGTCTCTGGGGAACTTGATGCTGACCGCGCCGATTATATGCTGCGCGACGGTTTTCACTCATCCGTGACGATTGGCAGCTTTAACCTTGATCACCTATTGAGCAATCTAAAATTTGGACGATGCAGCCAAACCGGGTGGGTTGGCATCGGCATAGCCGCCAAAGGTTTAAGTTCTTTAGAAGACTTCGTGTACAGTCGACATCAAATGTATCGACAAGTGTACGCACATAAAACAGCGCAAGGCTTTGACCTTCTGCTTCGCGCAGCAATCGAAGAAGTGATGAAAAACTCTGAAGTCAGTACCTTCATTCAACAGTGCCTATCGGATTTAGAATACTTTCAGCACCTGAGTGATAGTTATTTCTGGGAAGCATTTCGACGCTATAGTTTTAGAAACAAAAACTCATATAGCTATTGCATTCTCAACCGAATCAAAATGCCGCATTTATCGACCAAGTCGAACTTATCAGATGCGGAACTGCCTTCTTACATCAAACTCATCGCACAAGAGCATGCGATTGGCGAAGATGATGTAATCACAGCGAAACTTACTGCCCGCTTTACCAAGATCGACGACAGCTATACCGCGATGAAAGTGCTCGTGGATAGTGAAGCCCATGAGCCAATGTTCAAGCGCATCAGCAAAACCACGCAATTCTTTGATCAATTTAAAGATGATCAAATTACGCACTTTTATATTGACCCTACACGGGTCAAAGCGTGACTATATGTGGAAAGGTTGAGTCTGCTTTAAACACCTATGAAAACGCGCGATAGAATTCTTCACACAAGCCTTCGCTTATTTAACGAGATGGGCGAACCGAGCGTCACTACCTTATTGATCGCTGACGAGCTCGATATTAGCCCGGGCAACTTGTACTACCACTTCAAAAGTAAAACAGACATTTTAGAAGAGCTGTTTCAACAATTTGAAGAATGCATGTATAGCATTCTCATTGTTCCAGAATCAGAAATGGATATTGAAGATCTCTGGTTTTACCTCCATCTGATCTTCGAAAATATCGCGAAGTTTCAGTTCCTGTACAAAGACCTCGTCACCATCATGGCGAAATATCCACAATTCGAAAAGCGCTTTCAGAAGATCTTAAACACAAAACGTAAAGCCAGTATTTCTGTACTTGAAAACGCACGGAAGAATGAGCGATTACATGCGTCAACAGATGAAATAGAAGCACTCACTGAGCAAATCATTCTCACAACTACATTCTGGTTAAGCTATTCCTCAGTAAGAGAAGGCCAAGTCGCAGATGATGCCCTTGCGAGAGGCGTTTACCAAGTCATGTCAGTTGTCGCGCCTTTCCTCGAGCCAGAGCGAAGAGCAATGATCAACGGACTGAAAGACGCTTATCTATAAGTTATCGACAGAAATGCCTACCAATACCAGTTCATCACGATATCACCGCCGACTTCATAGCCATGACTTGATCGAGTGTATGCGCCAGCAAGGCTTAATAACCAATCTTCTTGAAACTCATGATCAACACCTAGCGCAAAAGTGAGCGAGTGCGGGCCCCGATTTTGTCCAACAAAACTCTAGGTATTGCTGGGATCAAAATTAAACGAAGCGCTAATATCATGTTCGCTATTGCTATCAGCCTGCACATCATAGTCATAACGAAGTTCCGTACGCATATGGGTTGAGTCAAACTCATTCAGTGCTCGAGATGCCTCCATACCAAGACTAATAATCCCTGAACTAACAATCGCTCGATCAATGGTCATTCCAAGGTTTGGTGCATTCGTTTCGGAGAATTCGTCCTGATCAGCGCGCAAATACGCCAAGCCAATGTATGTGCTGCTATCGACTTGCTCAAGCCAACTTGTATCGTAACGGGCACGCAAACCAAGGTAATTTAACTGAGAATCGTACCCGGCTTCAGCCGTTTCACTGATCGAGCCAAGGGTGGTGCTACGTGATGATTCGGTGGTCAACCAAGCATGACCCAAACCCCCAGATCAGATCCCAACGATCATTCAAACGGTATCCACCATACAAGCCTAAGTGGTAGGCGTCCGAATCAAAGCTCACGTTAGCTTGGTCATGTTCCGTCATGCTCTCGTTGGATAATCCAAAGAATAATCCAAGTTCATAATCATCATGATGGATAAAACTATTCCCAAAGGTATAGCTTGTTAGGTAGTAATCAAAATTACCTAAGTCGCCCTGCCCATCAACCTTGCCATCGATGTAATTAATATTGGCCCAAACACCACTAGGGTGTGAGTTACTGCTTCCGAAGAAAAATGAACCATAGCTCTGAAGATCTACCTCGGTGTCGCGCGCAAGCGTATTCACGCCCAATACCGTATTCAGCATATTGTCGGCTTGCTCAATTTGCACCGTCATCTGCGATGAAATTGGCTCAGGGTGAATACTAGAGAAACTTGGAGCAGCTTGAGAGTTTGTCGTTGTTTGAACCGCGTTAAAGATATTTTGCTGAGCTTGCTGCTGGGCAGGCGTTTGCACGGGCGGTTGAGGGTTACCCGGCGTGCTAGGTGGAGGTGTTGGTTGCGTCGCGACTGTTGGTAATAAATTCGTCACCGATTGTCGATTCCTATGCGCTCTAGCACCAGGGTGCTTTTTCAAACTAACCGGCAGCTGCTCTTCGGCGTAGATGGTTAGATCGGATTTGCCATTGGTGTTGTCGTCAGCAATAAAGAAGTCTATCAATACCGGAACATTTGGTCCTTCCTCCAAGACCACATCATTCTCAATGGTTTGACGCTGCATGACGATATTGCCTGTCGCACCGCTTTTTGCCTCTATCATACGGAACGACTTTCGGTGAAGTTGCGCAGCGGTTGAGTTGTCAGCCACATCAACACGGATAGATTTCATGAGCGTAAGATCAACGCCGCCAGCACCATAAATTATTTTATCGTTTACAGGTGTTGTTCCTCCGGTTAGACCAATATCAACATCGTAGTAGCCACCATCAAACAAACCTGAATCAATAGCAGCTTGAGAGTTTGTAACTAAACCATTCACAAAACGAACTTGGTTTTCGGTTGTAAGCGTTCCATACGGATCAGACGCAGTGCCCAAATCTAGTACACCAAGTGTTGGAGTTAAGTTAGAGTCACCTTGGATATCTATTCTACCTCCAGTACCACCAATCGTGCCTGAACCAGACAAGCGCCCTTCGACAGTTACGGCAGTATCCACGCTGTTCAAAGAAATATTAATGACGGCCCTAAAACTAACTCGGTGGTCTCGCCGACAACAAAATCACCATTATCAATATTGATAGTCGCGTCGTTCCCCGTAATTTGACCAAATGCCCCAATCACTCCGCGATTATCAACATTGATCGAACCACCTTGAAGTCTTAAATCTGAGCCAGTCAGCATACGCAAAGAGGCTCTATCCAAATTAATCGTCAAATTAGGGGTCAATAAAAGAGTTTCTGCGCGAATTTGATTGAGGTGTGTCGCGTTTAAAATAGTGGGGCTACTTGTATCTTTTGTCTTAATCACTTCCGCTCTTAGATAATCAACAGAGCGATCACCCGTTACCGTGTTGTGTCTTCCCGACAAAACCAAACGCCTCGTTTCCAGGTTACCGCTCACTAAATTTACAGTCGTGTCGTTCAGATTTGCGGTGGTGGGTAAAAAAGAGATCGCACTACCCTCGTATGCAAGCGTCGCTCCATCTACGTTCAAGGTATCGAAAGTAGCGATCGTCTCAGAAGTTCTGAAGCCAAGTGTTGAGCCAGGATCCAAGGTCAAGACAGAGTTCGAGCCAAAGTCCAAAACCGATTCATGGAACTTTAAGGTCGCGCCCGCTTCAACATTCAGACGATTTTGCCCAGTGAAACTTAATGCACGTCTTGCCGCACCAGCACCAAAAAACTCAAACGTGGTTCCGTTTTTGATATTCCAATCAATGTCCGCAGGGATAGTCGTCCCAGCCATTCCTTTCCACTGATTTGAACCAGTTTCGCTCGTCACGGTAAGCTTCGTACCGCTATGAAAGATTGGGTCTCGGGTATGCCAGTAAACCTTACTATCCTTGAAAGTGAGCGTATTGCTGAGTTGATCGAATTTGAAAATTACATTCGCCTCCAAATCAACATTGTCTAACGTGAGCTTACTCGTCGTAATTGTTTTTCGGAGATTGTCTTCCTGATAAGGCTTGGCACTGCCAATACCACGAACAGAGAAAATTTCTAGTACTCTCTGGCCGGTCCCCTCACCTTTAATCGTGAGGTCGTTCCAAAATTGATCGAGCCCTGGAGGACCAACATCCCCTTCCACCAACATATCGTGATTTCGAGTATATTTCAGGATCACAGAATCTGGCTGCACTGGGTTAGGACCAGCTCGCGTAGGATTAACGATGCATTCCCCTGAAACTTGGGTAATCAGACTTCTATTAGTCACCTCGCAAGGCGCGGACTACACTTGATTGATGAAAACAATCTGAGCAATAGCAAGAAAAAGCGCAGAGCGTTTAAAGTGACGGACATTATTCTTAGACATCAAAACACCTCCTGTTATTCGCTTTAATACAGCCCAAGAAAAGAGGAATGATTAGTAATTAATCTCTTATTAAAATTGGCTCTTGCTCGAGCTCAATACCATATAGATCTTTGATCTTATCCTCCACATAGGAGGCTAATCGAATGATATCTTGTTGCTGCGCCCCACCCTGATTGGTCAAGACCAGCGCTTGTTTATCATGCACGGAGGCATTGCCTTGAACATATCCTTTTAAGCCAGCATTTTCTATCAGCCAGCCTGCTGCCAGCTTCATAGAACCTTCGCCAGCAGGGTAACAAACTAAGCTTGGAAAGCGTTGCTTTAGCACCTCACACGTAGATCTCGAAATCACTGGATTCTTGAAAAAACTACCGGTATTCGGAATAACTTTAGGATCCGGAAGTTTCGCAGATCTGACCCCAATAACGGTGTCTCGCACTTTGGATAAACTCAGGTTTGCCTCATGCGAGAGAGTTTTAAGCTCACCATACTCCAGTACAAACTGCGCTTTGCGCGCCAATCTTAAAACTACTTCGCTAATCACATAACGTCCGCACTCACGTTTGAAAATGCTATCGCGATAGCCGAAGCAACAACGTTCATTAGATAGATCAACGAATACTCTTTGCACTCGATCAAAGGCTCGTACACTCTTTAGAACATCTTTAAGCTCTACGCCATATGCCCCAATGTTTTGCACGGGTGCAGCACCAACACTACCAGGAATCAAAGAAAGGTTTTCTAAACCGTAGTAACTGTTTTCAACAGCCCATGCGACAAGCTCATCCCAAACAACCGATGCGCCAACTTTTACCACTACATGATCAAGGTCTCGTGCGATACATTCTAGAGTGTGATTAACAACTTGAACGACAGGACGTTGAATAACAGGAGGAAGCACCACATTACTTCCACCACCGAGAATCAATACATCCTCTGGATGCGCGTAAAAAAAGTCACTGATCGCTTGTTCTGAACTTAACTCAAAAAATTGCTCCGCGACACAAGGCAACGCCATCGTATTCGAGGAGGACAGATCTTTTCTAAGTGGCTCAAGAGACATAAGAAATAACAGACTAGCTATAGGCGACTTTGTATTTCATCGAGCAATCCATCGCAGGCAGATTCAACAAGATCCAATACATGCTCGAAACCTTGTTCGCCGCCGTAGTATGGATCGGGCACTTCTTGTTCGGAGAAAGCCCCATAACTCAAAAACAAAACCGGCTGCGTTCGTGCTCCAGCAGGTATGATACTTTGAAGGTCTTTCAGATTTGCGTTATCCATCGCAAGAACATAGTCAAAGGTATCAAAATCATCAGGACTAACCTGCCGTGCTCTTAGATGCGACAAGTCATAACCGCGCTTTGCAGCATGTTGCGAAGCACGAGGATCGGGGCTTTC
Source organism: Oleiphilus sp. HI0066 (assembly GCF_001635725.1). Taxonomy (NCBI): domain Bacteria; kingdom Pseudomonadati; phylum Pseudomonadota; class Gammaproteobacteria; order Oceanospirillales; family Oleiphilaceae; genus Oleiphilus; species Oleiphilus sp. HI0066. The sequence goes on along the minus strand of NZ_LWFH01001001.1, from coordinate 5,067 downwards.
TCCAACATGCCACGCTCCAGTGCCACATGAATCGGTATACACCTGAGAAGCCAAACCTCTTTCGCGAACCTTTTCTTCAAACACACCATGTGTAGTGGGAGAGCGACAAATATTACCTAAGCAAACGAATAAGACTTTCATCGTTATCGGTTCTCGAAATGCGCACGAACTCGGTCTAAGTCTTCTTGCGTATCGACACCTGCTGGGGGAGTTTGCTTGGCAAGCTCGATATGAATTTTGACGCCATTACTCAAGGCCCTAAGCTGCTCAAGTTTTTCCACTTTCTCAGTCATACTCGGTACCCATTGAACATATTGCTTCAAGAAGCCAGCTCGGTAAGCATACATTCCAATATGACGAAAATACTCAGCTATCGAAGATAAGCGCGGCGGTTTTTCGCTCAATGCATCGCGCGCATAAGGAATCGGTGCGCGACTAAAATAAGACGCGAAACCATGTTCATCAAATACAACCTTTACTGCATTCGGGTTCAATACCGTATCTGAATCTAGAATTCTCTCGCAAAGCGTTGCAATACCAGCCTCAGGATGTGCACTCAAATTCTGAGCAACTTGCTCAATGAGTGCTGCAGGAATCAACGGTTCATCGCCCTGAACATTGACGATTATTTCATCATCATCCATATCAAGTTCACGAACAACTTCTTCCAAGCGGTCCGTACCAGATGGATGATCAGGAGATGTCATCACCACATCTGCGCCGAAGTCTAAGCAGGCTCGTTCGATATCCGTATTATCAGTTGCAACGATAATGCGCTGCGCACCAAGATCTTTCACTTGCTCGTAAACGTGTCGAATCATTGGTTTGCCCGCGATATCTATAAGAGGCTTTCCAGGAAGTCGTTGCGAAGCAAAGCGCGCGGGGATAATAACGGAATAAGGTTGCATCGGATTTCCAGATTAGTCTTTGCTAAGTTTTTCATCTGTCGTGAGAGTGCGGGCTTCGTTCTCAAGCATCACAGGAATGCCATCGCGAATAGGAAAAGCTAAGCCATCCGCTTTGCAGATGAGCTCTGACGCATCACGGTCATATTTTAGTTCGCCTTTACAAATTGGGCATGCGAGGATCGCCAGAAGTTTTTTATCCAAAACTAAGTTCCTAATCGAATATCGAAATTAATGTATGGTGCGCAAGCGGCCAGAAAGTTTGAGCTGATTGTAAAGCTTATCCGTGAGTTTGTCTTGGAGCTCCGGACTTACACGCAGAAACCACGCATCTTGAATACCTAAATCTCTACATTTCGCTGCGTCTTTTTCAGTCATCACTACCACCCCATTGATCGAAGAAAAGTCTTCATTACTGTAGGCATAGTGATCTGGCTTTGCAGTGTTCTTTGTTGTCAGACCAAGAGAGGCTAGCAAAGAGAAAAAACGCTGAGGATTTCCAATTGCTGCTACGGCACTGATAGGCTGCGATGCATATTTTTCAACAAATGCTGCGACCTCCAAACATTCAGAACCGTCCAAACGCACGAACTCTTTCGGCAATAAAGTCATTGCACTTGTTGAAACCGAACGAGGTAATTTTATAGATGAATCTAACTCACCATTGATGACAACCGCATCCATATCAGCCAAACGGTTAACAGGATCACGCAAAGGGCCAACGGGTAACACCCAGCCATTGCCAAAGCCACGCTGTCCATCGATAACGCAGAGTTCAATATCTCGATACATGGCATGATGTTGCAGACCATCATCTGCAATCACTAAATCCACACCTAAATCTTCTAATGCTTTAACTGCCAATGCGCGTTGCGGTGATAAGGCAATATCACACGCCAATAATCGTTTGAGCATAAGTGGCTCATCACCTACTTCACTTGCTGAACTATCAGCATGCAAAAGACGCACTTCATTTTTTGGAATAGAGACACCATAGCCGCGGCTCACAACGCCAACACGATACCCGCGTTGCTCAAAGTCGCGCACCAACAAACTCACCAGCGGAGACTTACCCGTGCCACCCGCCGTTAAATTCCCTACAACAATCACTGGGACCTTAGATTTAGAAGGTGAACTTGAAAGCAGTCCAGATATTCGAATGACAAGCCAATAAAGAATGGAAAAAGGCACGAGCAGGTAGATCCAAAGCTTGTTTGAGTACCAAGCTTCGGTAATCGCTTGCTCGATGTTAGAGTGGTCGTTCACGCTTATCGCCTAATCCCTTGAGCTTAGTGATCGTCAGAAAGTGCCATGTTATAGAGTTTTGCGTATTCCCCATCTTTCTCTAACAACTCAGCATGCGTACCTTGCTCAACAATATGCCCTTCGTCCATCACGACGATAATATCTGCATTTTCAATCGTTGAGAGACGATGTGCGATAACTAAAGTAGTGCGCCCTTTTATAAGCTCATCCAACTCACGCTGAATCACTTTTTCTGATTCGTTATCGAGTGCAGACGTCGCTTCATCGAGAATTAATAATGGGGCATCTTTTAACAGGGCGCGAGCGATCGCCAAACGTTGACGTTGGCCGCCAGAGAGAGAGACGCCATTATCGCCAATCTCAGTATCAAAACCGTTTTCTTTATCGTTGATGAATTCGAGTGCGTTAGCTTTCTCTGCGACTGAAGCCAGTGTCTCAGCATCGGCTCCATTTAGAGTGCCGTAGGCGATATTATTGGCGATCGTGTCATTAAATAATGTCACATGTTGCGTCACGAGCGAGATTTGGTCACGCAAAGAACGCAACGTGAAATCCGTAATGGGAACACCATCGAGCTCGATGGAACCAGAGCTTGGTTCATAAAAGCGTGGTAACAAGTTTGCGACGGTAGACTTACCACTACCTGAGCGACCGACCAAGGCAACTGTCTGACCCGGTGCTACGCGCAGATTAAAGCCTTTGAGTACATCATTATCGCTTGTCGGATAACGAAAACGGACATCCTTAAAAACTAGCTCGCCTTGAACTTTCTCAAGAGTGCGCTCACCTTCATCTTTCTCAGGCTCGGAATCCATGATAGTAAACAAGTCACGCGACGCAGCGAGACCACGCTGAATTTTCTCATTCACTTGAGTCAACTGACGAATCGGCTTAGCCATAGTGGATGCCGCTGTGATGATCACGACAAATTGCGCAGCAGTCATATCACCAATGACATCGGGAGCAAGTGCCAACCAAATTAAAATCGCAATAGATAAAGCGACTAAAAGCTGGATAACCGGTGTGCTGATCATCTTGGTAAATTCAAGCTTTAGGCTCTGTATTAGGTTGTACTCACTCGAGCCTTGAAAGCGCTCTTGCTCATACTTCTCGCCACCAAATATTCGAACAACCTTATAGCCCGTAACAATCTCAGAAGTTACATGTGTAACATCGCCAACTGAGCCCATAATGCGCTTACTCAGTTTTCGAAAACGCTTGCTGACGTAACTAATCACAAACCCAATAATTGGACCAAGGCTGAGGAAGATTAAGGTCAATTTCCAGTTCGAGGTAAGCATCACACCAAGTAGGAATAGAACAGTTAAGCCCTCTCGAACAGTCACTGTAATAGCATCCGTCGCGGCCGAGGAGACCTGCTCTACATTAAAGGTGATACGCGAAATCAGATGGCCAGAAGAATTGCTATCAAAAAATGAAGTTGGCAACTTCAAGTAACTATCGAAGATCTCAAGGCGCATTTTATGAACGATATTACGGCCAACATAGGCGATATAATATCCTCCTAAAAAGCCACCCACGCCACGCATGGCAAAGAGAAGCAATATAACTGCTGGCAGTAGAAGTCGCCCTTCAGGAGTCGGAGACTCAATAGTCTCGATCACAAACTCTAGCGCTTTAACCATTGCAGCACTGGCACCGGCATAAACAAAGTTGCCGATCACACTCAGTGCAAAGAAAAATTTGAGAGGTTTGAGATATACCAATAAACGGCGATAAAGCTGCCAATTGGAATCTTCATTTTGCGGTAACGCTTTCGCGTCTTTTGTCATTACAATTTGCTCGCGTAGACAAAGCTCTAGCTTAAGCTAGAGCTTTTTTAGTTTTTCGACTGTGCTCGTTGTGTCGTGATACTAAGCTGAACAAATCCAAGTTGACCTGCAACATCCATCACACGAACCACAAACTCGTGATCAGTTTTGGAATCTGCTGTAATAATGAAAGGAATCTTGGTGTTTCCATTCGAGATTTTCTCGACGGCTTTCTTCAAGGTATCTTCCTGATTGTTGATGAGTGCGCGCTCATTAACCGAGAACTCACCTTCAGCATTGATGATCACTTCTATTTCTTCAGCCAATGGCTTAGCAGGATCTGCGCTCGACTGCGGCAAATCAATCTCCAAGTGGCTTTCTTTGGTAAAAGTGGTCGATACCATGAAAAAAATCAACAACAAAAACACCACGTCAATCAGCGGTGTTAAGTTGACTGATACTTCTTCAGAAGCTTGGCGCTTGAAATTCAAGGTTGTTTTTCCTCTGCACGCGTCGGCTCACGCTCACCGTGAACAATCTCTACAAGACGCAATGCGTCTTGTTCCATGTCTATCACAATTTCGTCAACACGACGTAGGAAATAACGGTGGAAGATCAATGCTGGAATAGCAACAGTCAAACCAGCTGCCGTAGTGATCAGTGCTTCCGAAATACCGCCTGCAAGCGCCGCAGCGTTACCAGCACCCTCTAATTGCAATTGAGCAAAAACCTTGATCATACCGATAACGGTTCCTAACAAACCAAGTAGGGGCGTGATCACAGCTACAGTACCAAGACCCGTTAAGAAACGTTCCATTTCATGCACGACATGGCTCGCTTCTTCTTGAATGCTTTCTTTCATGACTTCGCGGCCATGTTTCGCATTCACTAGACCCGCAGCTAAAATTCGGCCGATCGGCGCAGCTTCTTTCAATTCACGAAGCTTTTTAGAGTCTAATTCTTTGCGTTTAATCCAGCCCCACAAATCATTAACAAGCGCTTTCGGAGCGAGGCGATTAGCACGTAAAGTCCAGAATCGTTCAATAATAATTGCTAAGGCTAAAACAGAACAAAGCAATAGCGGGAACATAATAATCCCACCGGGCTTTAATAGATCTAACACA
>NZ_LWFH01001000.1:0-47473 GCF_001635725.1 Oleiphilus sp. HI0066 | reverse complement strand
GTGCATGCGCTTACCATTGGTTAAATGAGCTTGCTCATAGTTATAGCGCGTTCGTTTTATTTTTATCTAATTCAATGAGTGACACGCCAATAAAAAATGGCCATACCGAAAACCAAACCTCAGCCCGATAGGAATGTTGTTATCGCCGTTTATAAAGCTCCACAAAGCTATGATTATTGCCCCGAATATCATCATTATAAGAATAAAATCAGATAGACTTGTGATCACTTGGGATCAATACGTTTACTAAAATTTTTGTACTGCTGTAATGTTCAAGTAATTTTAATTTTGAGATTAAATTGTTATCGAACGGGGTGCCAGATTGAATAATAAGTAAACCTTTACTGTATACATCTTTATTGGCAATCATCCCTTCGTTTAAGGAGTTTACAGGAAGATGAATCTCTTCGAGGCATGAGTTGTCCTCCTTTTTTTTCCAATCTAACGTTTCAAGATATTCCAGTACTTCAGGGTCATAAGCTAGAGGAGCTGATCTTAGGATGCTCATCGTGTCATGGTGGCTTTGTTGTTTACTGTAGGGACTATAACGTAGTTCTGTATACTCAAGAACTGTATTGAAAATTATGTTGCTCTTGTCCAATTTTTGTTTATCCAAGCCCTGAGGAAAACCTTTACCGTCGATACGCTCTTTTTGTTTGAATATTAAATCTGCACAGCCCAGAAATTGTATGAAAGGCATCAACGCACAAGCGCCAATATGGGGATATTGTTCATATTCTTTTTTTTGTTGGGTATTCATATCTCGATAATTTAACTGCAATATTTCGTCTGACAAACTTAATTTTCCGATCGCGTGTAGCCTCGCAGACTCAATCATCGTCTCAGCATCTGCTGAGTTAATTGCAAATGCATCAATCAATCTGTCTAAAATGATTTTGAAATGGTTGACAAGAACACGATAGCCAGGGAATCTGAGATCTAATAAGTTTAGCCAGCTTTCGGCTGCCAGAGTATGCATATCTTGAATGGTTTGTCGCTGGCGCTGAATGTCTTGCTTGTTTTCATATATTTCGGTCTCTTGACGCTCATTAGCTTGTGCTATCTCCTCATTAGTTTCTTTTAAAGTACGAAGGATACGAATTTTAACTTTTTCTTTATGTTGCTTTTCAATAGCACTAGCTACTAATTGAACTAGCTGATTCGGATCCCAAGGTTTAGTAACGAAGGCATAAATTTGGGCATCATTGATTGATTTTATCGTAGAGTCTAGGTCTGCATAACCTGTCAGCAGAATACGTTCGGCTGCTGGACGTATTTTTTTGGCTCGAACTAAAAAATCAGCACCACTCATTTGTGGCATGCGCATGTCGCAAATGATGACATCGAAGCGTGTTATGCTCAGGATTTCGATAGCTTCAATGGGGTTCGTTTCGCAAATGATTTCGAAGTCGTTCGAACGAAAAAGACGCCTCAAAGAATCTAGGATCTGCTCCTCATCATCAACTACAAGAATCTTAAAAAGGCCTTTTTTACTCATAATTACCTATAAGAAGTTCGATATAACCGTCAAATTTTAAACCGTTCGTCGTAAGGCTAGTACATAATCAAGTGTTTACTACTAATTAGAACAGTATCAGGAATTAAATTATGCCTTCTGCTAACGCGATCGACATTCCCTCAGCAAGTTCTGATACCTGCTCGTTAAATGCGTCTTGGTAGTCACCCCTCAGAACCAAAGGTTCTTGTACCCAACGCCATCTAAGCCCTGTGATAATTGTTTGTAAGGCCTTGACCGTGCCAGTGCCATCGTGTCCTGCGCGAACAATCGCCGCGACCGGCAAACCTTGTTTTTTCTCAAGTACGGGGTAGTAGCAACGATCGAACATGTCTTTCATCGCTCCAGACATGTAGCTGAGATTTTCTGGTGTGAAAAGAATGACAGCGTCTGCTTGAATGATGTGCTCTGGAGTGGTCTCGAATGCAGATAAGCTAGTTACAATGCACTGGCTTTTGTTACTTGCATCGTTGATTGTTTTAAGAAGTGTTTGAGTATTTGGTGAAGGGGCGTGGGCAATGATAAGAAGATGTTTGTCCATACCATAACTCTTTAGCGACATTAGATATTAAAGGCTCAGAGTATCGATACACTGACCCTTTGGCAATAAGCATAGAACGAGAAATATATTAGGCGTGGCTATTTGCAACGGCGGCCATTGCCGCGTCGCCGTCACAGTCATGTCCTTGCCCGTTAAGAACGCTCGCTAGGGCTTAGATATACAGCTCTACACATTCGATAAACTAAACGCGCGAGATGGTCGAAAAGGACGACGGCGGGGTTGTTAAACAGCTGTTCTCGGCGACATTGGGAGTTAAGTGACATGTCAAGGTTCCGAGGGTAGATTCAGATGTGGAGCCAAGTGTAGGGCTATAATATCGCGTTGAATTAGTCTATTGCTAACTCGGAACAACGTTTATGGCAGTTTGGTTACCAATTACCGCATTACTCCCCTTTTCACTAGGATATGTAAGCGCCGTTTTCATCTCGCGACAGAAATTTGCTAAATAGCTCGATAGCGCATTAGTAGGTCTGCGGGACGAGAGTAGATCGTGCTATTGGCAAAATAACTTACTGGAACAGTCCGATGCGGATGTCTCATACAAATGTTCTCAATTGGAGAAAGACAATAGCAGTGCGTTTGAGCAGCTTGAGCGTTACAAAGCCTCGTAACAATATGTTTTTTATTGACATAGTCTAGTTCGTTTTAATTGACCAGTCAGCAATGGCCATGCGCAGCGCTGCTGTCCTTTTATGTCCTTTTATAGCTTATGGTTGCCCACGCCTGATTGGATGATTACCTTGTCAAAAGCTATCTCTCAATCTTGCACACAAGACTTTTACCTGCAGCCTCGCCCAAGAACGAAGGTGTAAAATTCATAAAAATTTCGAAATACATGCTAATTTTTCTGGAATCCAGTAAAAAATGGTCTAGCTTAATTGGGAAATCGTACCGGAGTTGAAGTCTGTGTGATATGCAGAGTACGGAACCGGTCGTTCAGGTGGTTGTGGCTCATTTGAGGTACAGCAGGTCACAACGAAAACTTAGGAGTGATGCAAACTGGTGTCGATTTGATTCGCTAAAGCATTCCCAGATTGCACAATCACTGCCATAAAAATCGGAGATAATTATGTTAGATCCTAAAGATTTCGTGGGTGTTTCGTTCTGGTTGATGTCTGCCGCTATGCTTGCTGCGACATTTTTCTTCTATGTTGAACGCGATCGTGCCGAGGGTAAATGGAAAACATCTCTCACCGTCGCAGCCATGGTTACGGGCATTGCTTGTTTACACTATTTTTACATGCGCGGTGTTTGGGTTGAAACAGGACAGAGCCCAACAGTATTTCGTTACGTAGATTGGTTATTAACAGTACCTCTACAAATTATCGAATTCTATTTAATCTTAGCTGCAATCGCAGTAGTTCCAGCAGTGCTATTTTGGAAACTTCTGATAGCCAGTGTGGTCATGCTAGTGGGCGGCTACCTAGGTGAGGTTGGCGCGATGGGTATAACCGCTGGCTTTGTTGTGGGTATGATCGGGTGGTTATATATTGTCTATGAAATTTTCTTTGGACAAGCGAGCAAGATAAACAGCAGTAGCGGTAATGCGGCAAGTCAGAAGGCATTCTCAGCACTCAGATTGATTGTCACGGTGGGGTGGTCTATTTACCCGATCGGGTACGTCTTAGGCTACATGGCAGGAGGCGTCGACTCTGGAGCACTGAACTTAATTTACAACTTAGCCGATTTTGTAAATAAAATTGCGTTTGGTGTAGTAATCTGGGCAGCTGCGACGCAAACATCTGAAGCTTAAATGTTTATAGGGTGTGCATTCTAAAAAAAGCACGCCGCTTATACGATGCAGCCAGTGAATTTTGAGGTCCCGAACAGAGCGTCGTTGCGAAGCTCTGCCCTTGAACCAGCGTTGAAGCGGATCATGCTCGATTCCTGCGCGAGCAGTGGTCAACAGGTCGGGGCCATGTTGCAATATCATCTTGCGAGCAGTGGCAGCCTCAAACGTGCAACACTTTGCTATCAAACTGGGGTTGCCCTCAACATAGATTCGCAGACCGCAATGCGATTCGCAGCGGTTGTCGAACTATTACATAACGCCTCGCTGATTCATGATGATATTCAAGATCAAGACAAAGTTCGGCGGAACACGCCATCACTTTGGGTTAAGTATGGTAAAGCTTTAGCCCTTTGCGCCGGTGATAGTATGATCGTGGGTGCCAGCCTGTTACTAGCAGAGATTCGCTCAACGTTTTCGCTGCAGCTTCAAACGCGAGCTTTTCAAGCGGTTCAGCAAACCATTCGAGGCCAAACGGCTGACTTAAGTAGAGCAGGTAAAGTACGCCCAGACGATTATCGAGTTATCGCGTTTGATAAGGCGGCACCACTCATTCAACTGTCGGTTTACTTACCCAGCCTGCACGTCAATCGATTGCCTGCGCTCCAGCCGCTAGTGACGGCGGCTGGACAATTTGCGCTAGCTTATCAATTGTATGACGATGTAGTAGATTTTGAGCAAGATTGTCAAACGGATCAGCTCAATGCTGTAAACATAAAATATCACGCTACCCCCTCCTCTTTGGCTTCTGCTCGAAGGGCTGTGCTCGATGAAATGCAAAACTTGCTAGACAGCGCCGACCAGAAATGCTCCATACCGCAGTCAGATTGCGCATTGCCGTTACAGCATTTCATTAATGCGCTCCGCAACAAGGTAGATTTGCTATGAATCCACACGTTGTCGTGGTAGGGGCCGGTTTTGGCGGTATTGCCGCTGCCTTGCGAGCAAAAGCATTGGGCTGCGACGTTACTATTGTCGACAAAACATCCCACCCAGGCGGGCGCGCACAGCGATTTCAAGTAGATGGATACAAGCATGATGCTGGTCCAACGGTTATTACTGCGCCCTTTCTTTTTGACGAGTTGTTTGCATTATTCGGGAAAGAGCGCGCTGACTATGTGGAATTTAAGGCCCTAAATACTTGGTATCGGTTTGTTTACGACGACGGGACGCATTTTGATTATGGAGGTGATAACGAGCGTATCGAAAGGTCGATAGCTATGATCAGCCCAGATGATGTAAAAGGCTACCGAAAGCTCCTTGCTGCCTCGAAAGAGATTTATCAACTTGGCTTCGAGCAACTAGCGCATCGGCCGTTCCATCAAATAATAGACATGATAAAAGTAATTCCACAAATGCTTCGACTCGGTAGTTATCGTAGCGTTTGGCAGCTAGTTTGCCGGCATCTAAAACACGATAAACTTCGCCAAGCATTTTCAATTCAACCACTTTTAGTGGGCGGTAACCCATTCGATACTACCAGTATCTATAGCCTAATTCATTACTTAGAACGCGCTCATGGCGTGCACTTTGCCATGGGTGGCACACAAGCCTTAGTCGATGCCTTAACCAAATTAATGCAGGAAGAGGGAATCGAGGTAGTACTCAACCATGAGGTGGTTAAGTTTGAAACGCAACAAAAGCGTATCACCGCAGTGCAACTCGACAACGGCCATACGCTAGCCTGCGATTATTGTATCTCTAATATGGACCCACTTTATTTGTATCGCAAACTGTTACCCGACCATGCTTCTCGGATCGCCAAAATACGTCGAAAAGTTGCTAAGCCCTCGATGGGCTTATTTGTTTTATTTTTCGGAAGCCCAAAGCTATACCCCTCGGTACAACATCATACGATTATATTAGGGAAGGCCTACAAACCTCTTCTTGATGACATTTTTCATCATGGTAACTTATCTGAAGATATCTCTATCTATTTGCATCGCCCCACCGCGACGGATCCGAGTTTTGCCAAAAAGGGCTGTGACAGTTTTTATGCCCTCGTGCCGGTTCCTAACCTAAAATCGGAGATAAATTGGCATGAAGTGCGTGAAATGTTCCAAGCGCGCGTACTGCAACGCTTAGATGAGACCATATTGCCAGGCATTAAAGAAAACGCAGAATCAGTTTTTGCGATGACTCCGCTCGATTTCAAGCAAAACTACAACAGTGAGTTTGGCGCCGGCTTCTCAATTGCCCCCCTGTTTTATCAATCAGCCTGGTTTCGCTTCCATAATCGGGGCGAATCGCTGGATAACTTGTTCCTAACCGGTGCGGGCACTCATCCTGGTGCGGGACTACCAGGAGTCATCAGTTCTGCAAAAGTGGCCGAGTCATTACTCAAAACTAGCTTAGCCAAACATAGCTCGGTGCGTGTAAATGGACACTTTACAGCTCAGTCTTAAGCAACTGCGTGGCGAAGCGATCGATGCAAAGCATTCTATTGCCAAGCACAGTAAAAGCTTTAACTGGGCGGCACGATTTTTCTCCGCTGAATTGTCCCAATCAGTCTCTAAACTTTATGCTCTGTGTCGTTATCTAGATGACTTGGCAGATGGAGATGACCCAAGTCGTACGCAAAAATTACGTACGATTAAATCTCTTTTTGATCAACATCAAGAGACGAAAATCACCTTTGATCCAGATTTAGTTTTGTCCAAGCGCGCACTGCAGGACATGCTGGAAGGTTTTCTATTCGACCAAGGCCATGTCGCCATCGAACACGAAAAAGACTTAATACAATACTGCTACCAAGTCGCGGGCACCGTTGGTATTTTGATGTGCGACGTCATGCGAATTAACAATGAACAAGCCTTGCATCATGCGGTTCACCTCGGCATTGCCTTACAGCTCACCAATATCGCGCGGGATGTCGGCGAAGACGCAAGCATAGGCCGATGCTACATACCAAAGGATTGGACAGACCAATTAAGCGCTTGCGAGCTTGTACAACGCAAAACACCGACGAGCGAACTCGCCACTGCCAGCAAACGACTCTTAACACTGGCCGATCACTACTATAAAAGCGGTCTGTTCGGCATAGCATATTTACCTCCACGCGCCGGTTTCGCCATTCAGCTAGCTGCACATGTATACCGAGATATTGGTCGCGATCTGCAACGTCATCGCTATAACAATCTCAGCTACCGTGCGCACAGTTCGCTCACGAGAAAACTGTGGCTCACATTGGTCATGTTGAGCGGCCGCGAAGAGCGATTACTGCAAAATATACCAGAGCCGACCAAACCCAACTATCCCTTATTCCAGCTAAACAGTTATGCCTACTAAAACGCTGCTCCAAGAAACGCAAGACCTACTGATTGTTGGGGCAGGGTGCAGTGGTTTATCGCTAGCAAGGGAGTTGGCATTACGCGGCTATCGGGGCAAGGTGGTGTTACTGGATCAACGAACCGCCTTCAGCAACGATAAGACCTGGTCTTATTGGGCAAAAAAAGAGAGTCGCTGGCACCAATTAGCCGAACATTATTGGGATAGTTGTGAAATATCGCTGAGAGGCGGCCATAGGCAACAGTGCGACTTCCACGCGTATGATTACTGTTCATTGCCTGCAGACACTTTTTATCAAGATGCCTGCTCGCTGATTGATCTTGGCGGCTATACCGTCGAGCTTGGGCAGACTGTGCAAACAATTGAAGCCATTGATGACCCTCCTGCCAAATTCAAAGTAACCACGACTGGTGGCAAGATATTTTTTGCTAAGCAGTTAATTGAGTGCAATGCACGCTACCAGTCGGCGGATTACTATCAAGTATTTTACGGCGAAGAGTGGCTACTTCACGAACCCTTACCTGACTGGCGTCGGGCTGGGTTAATGACAGAGCTAGTTAGCGATGAGGGCGGTACCGAATTTATTTATTGGCTCGCGCTGGCCCCAGATAGAGTGCTCGTTGAGCCGACCCGCTTTACACAGCATATAGTTGACCCGGAGATACTTCAGACCAAAATAGAGATATGGATGACGCAATATGGCTTAGCGCCAGCTCAATGCATTCGTCATGAAGCGGGCGTTTTACCGATGGGACGCGTCAATTCTGGTCATACATCCTGGCCACGCGCCGGCCTCGCTGCTGGCGCATTGCGCGCCTCTTCCGGTTATGGCTTTTTAGCGATGCAGCACTGGGCGGCAGCGACGGCCGAACAATGGATTCGTACGGGCCGTCTTGAAACCGTTGATACTTATCATCCAAGCGTTCGATTCCTCGACGCTTTGTTTATCAAGGTGCTGATTAATCAACCAAGATTAGGGGGTGATATATTAAGTCAAGTGGCTCGGGCGCTGCCTGATGACGGCTTTGCCCGCTTTATGGCTGGCGAGGCGAGCGTTAAAGATTGGCTAAATGTCATCATGGCAATGCCCAAAATCCCCTTTATTCAGGCGCTCTGTCAGCCGCGCGGATTCATCAATTGAGGCGGAGCAAAAAAATGCTAATCGCCAATAAAAAAGTACAAACAAATGCCCAAGGCAATGCAATCAATACCTGCGGTCCCTACCTACTGATTAGCTCTCTGGCAATCGCACTACAACTCCTTCCGAGCGATCTATCGTTATATATTTTAGTGGGCCTCGTCATTGTTTATGGGCTGCCCCATGGCTTACTTGATCCATGGATCTTCGATCAAAACATTCATCAGCGTAAAACACGTTTCATAAGATTTAGCAGCCTCTATCTTTTGCTTTGCATGCTGGCGTTTGGGCTTTGGCTCGCGCTGCCCACTTTATCGTTATGCCTATTTTTAGCGCTTTCCTCTTGGCATTTTGGCGAAGATGTGGAAACCAATAAGGAGCCATACGCTCACTACTTACGTGCGCTCTATGGTGCCAGCATCATTGCCTTTCCTTTTGTTTGGCACACGCAAGAAAGTGTGGCGATTTTAGCGCAATTGGGGGTTTCAGCCTCAGAAACGAGTGCGTTTATCATTGCCACAGGTTTGGTGAGCTTGGCGGCATTCATCAACCTGTTTACCGTATTTACCCGACCATTTCGTCTCGAATGGCTGTTTTTGCTCACACTCTCGTATGCCTGTCATCCGTTTGCATATTTTGCGCTGTATTTCTGCTGTTTACATAGTCACCGTCACATACGCCATTATGCAAAATACCTTGCCGCCGCTCGAAGCGACTTAAAAGCACCCTTGGGGCGCTTGTTCGTGCTGACATTACTCTTACTATGCGCCATCTTATTTATTACCTATGAGCAAGCGCTCACCGTATCCTCACAATTGACGGCGAGTCTTTTTTACCTACTGGCGGCCTTAACCTTGCCCCATATGCTGATCATGTATCTCTACGGCGATGACAAACCGGCTCTAGAATGAAAAGTCGTTCAATGATTACCGAGAGCGGCTAAATTAGGTGCGTTTTAAGGTAATTGTATCGTTGGTAAGGCGTGCACCGTGCCAGTGCCATCGTGCCCAGCGCGAACAATCGCTGCGACTGGTAAACCTTGTTTTTTCTCAAGTACGGGGTAATAGCAACGATCAAACATATCTTTCATCGCTCCAGACATGTAGCTGAGGTTTTCTGGTGTGAAAAGAATGACAGCGTCTGCCTGAATGATGTGCTCTGGAGTGGTATCAAATGCAGATAAGCTAGTTACAGTGCACTGGCTTTTGTTACTCGCATCGTTGATTGTTTTTAGGAGTGTTTGAGTATTTGGAGAGGGAGCGTGGCCAATGATAAGAAGATGTTTGTCCATGCCGAAACTCATGCCTTAACTATGTAGGGTGATTAAATAATAAAGGGTCAGAGTATTGCTACACTGACCCTTTGGCAATGAGCCCTAGAACGAGAAATATATTAGGCGTAGCTATTAGCAACGGCAGCCATTGCTGCATCGCCGTCACAGTCATATCCTTGTTCGTTAAGAACGCTCGCTAGGGCTGAGATGCATAGCTCAACGTTTTCACGTTTACATGCGCTGCCCATCAAACCTATACGCCAAGCGTTGTCTGCAAACTTGCCAAGGCCCGCGCCGATCTCAAGATCGAATTGGCTAAGCAATGCAGTACGAACAGCCGCGTCATCCACACCTTCTGGAATCTTCAGGGTATTCAATTCAGGTAAGCGATACTCTTCCGCAACAATGAGTTCAATACCCAGTACACTCAAACCTGCAACAAGCGCATTATGATGTTTCGCGTGGCGAGCCCAAGCATTTTCGAGGCCTTCCTCTTTCACCATAAGTAGCGACTCATGCAATGCATACAAGCTATTTACTGGTGCGGTGTGGTGATACGCACGCTTAGGTTGCGCTTCACTTTGTTCCCAATAAGCCATGACTAGTTTCAGATCTAAGAACCAAGAATCATTGGTGTGTTCACGGCTCTGGATTTTTGCGACGGCTTTTTCGCTAAAGCTAACGGGTGAAATACCAGGTACACAGGACAGACATTTTTGTGTGCCTGAGTAGATCGCATCAATACCCCAATCATCTACACGTAATTCAATACCTGCCAATGAGGTCACGGCATCAACAATCGTTAAGCAGTCATGCTTACGTGCGATTTCGCATAAGGTTTTAGCGTCTGAGCGAACGCCTGTTGATGTTTCAGCATGAACAAACGCAAGCATCGAAATACTATCATCTGCGGCAAGTGCTTCTTCTACTTTGGCTGGATCAACTTCTGTGCCCCAATCGAACTCGAGCGTGGTCACTTTAGCGCCGGCACGTTTAGCAACCTCAGTCATACGACCACCGAAGACACCATTGATGCACACTAATACGTGATCATTAGGGTCTACCATGTTCATAAAGCATGTTTCCATGCCTGCAGAACCTGGAGCAGAAACTGGAATCGTCAAACGGTTTTCAGTCATGAAAACGTATTGAAGTAGATCTTTGATCTCATCCATTAAGCCAACGAATGCTGGGTCTAAATGTCCGATAGTTGGTTGACCAAGTGCTTTAAGAACACGTGGTGAAACGTCTGACGGGCCTGGGCCCATAAGTACTCGATGGGGAGCTTGAAAAGTTTGTGCTGTCACTTGGGTCGTACCTAATTGTTTTCGTTCTCACATAAGAATAGACACTATTTCTCGCTGTGTATGCGGATGTGTCACATTGCGAACAAGGCGGGCGAGTTTATCACGATTTTTTTAGGATTGCTGACCAAATGGTTTGGATTTTGACGCAGTTTTAAGCGAAAGAGATGATATTTCAAGATGAATGCTGCGAAGAGAAGTTCTGTGTTGACTTAAATCAGCGTGTTGAGAGGAAGTTCAGAGAGTTGAAAGCTACCTAATGTTCTCAGTTCCTTTTATGAAACTCAGCGGTTTAAGGTAGCTCTCAATGCATTCGAATCGATCGAGCGGCTATTTGGCGCGCTTCAAATTGTTTTTGGTGAAATCACCATCCGCTAGCCCAGTTTGGAAGGCATAGTTTGACCACGTAAGGTCGGTTGATTTTCCAGTTTGATGGTTTTGCATGAGCATCATTTCTGGACGCCAGTATTGACCCAAATATTGCTGATAGCCTTTAAAATCGAGTGTTTTGAGTAAGGACTTTTTGCGATCATAGAATTCGATTTTGATAACGCGATATTCTGTTTGGTCAATCCAAGCGATTTGCTTGGTGTAGCCAGAATATTTGTCAGTAGGAGTACGTTCCACTACGAAGCACTCCAGATCACCGCAGGCCTCATCATTAAGGTAGTTATAGGTATACTTTTCGACTTCTTGTGAACTCAAATCTTCAAACGCGAATTCACTGCCCATGAACGGGCCTGATTTATTTCGTGATGCAATGCGTTTTACACGTTTCAATGCGGGGAGAAACAGCCATTGATCATCAGCTTCAGTTTTATGAGAGAAGGTGAGTAGGGCGGTGCCGCGTACATCTTTGGGTTCATCAAAGATGGTCATGCTCTTATCGCCATCATCTTCAACTTCAAGGCTTTTAACTCGCAAAGAGCGAATACTTTCTTCACCTTGTTTATTGCGCAGAGTCATTGTCATATCAGCGGTGGAGTCTTGCCAGCCCTGATTACGCTTGTCGCTTTCAATAGCGATTTCTAAGCCTTTTTCTTGAGCTGTTTGTGCGAATAGGTTGCTCGCGAAAACGACGGATAAAGCAAGCAAACTTGTTTTTATAATTGGACGCATAAAGGTCTCCTTAAAAATCCTGTCCAGCGTGGCGCATAGCTTACGCGCTGTGCCAGAGAGGCTTCAAGGAGATACTGCTGAATGGCGCTGGAATAGTCTGTTCAGCGACTGAGACTTGCGGGGGTTACGCGCAACACTTCGTCGATGGTCGTTTGGCCCGAGGCAACTTTGTGGGCGCCACTCAAACGTAAAGACTGCATACCTTCTTTTATCGCAATTTTGCGCAAATCCATGATATTGGTTTGGTCATGAATATTGGCTTTCATTTGTTCGCTAAGCGGCATCACTTCGTATACACCTGCACGACCACGATAACCGGTGTTTCTACACTCCAAACACCCGACCGGTTTACAGGCTTTCTCAGGTTGTTTGGTTTTCCATGGGCTGGTTAGTTCTGCCCAGTCATTGGCATCAATTACGGTTTCTGTCTTACAGCTTGTGCACAGTGTACGTACCAAACGCTGTGCCATGACACCAAGCAAGGTTGCGCGAATCAAATAGGGCGCGACACCTAGTTCCAAAAGACGGCTGATAGAGCTTGGAGCATCATTGGTATGCAAGGTGGATAAAACCAAGTGGCCAGTTAATGCGGCTTGAATCGCCATTTCAGCGGTTTCTAAATCGCGAATTTCACCAACCATGATGATGTCTGGGTCTTGTCTCATCAATGCTTTCAAACCATCTGCAAACCCCAGATCGATATTGTGCTGCACTTGCATTTGATTAAATGCGGGCTCAATCATTTCGATTGGGTCTTCGACGGTACTCACGTTCACTTCTTGTGTTGCCAGTTCACGAAGCGTTGAATAAAGCGTTGTGGTTTTACCGGAACCAGTTGGGCCTGTGACAAGGATAATTCCGTGTGGTTGGCGAATCATGTTCTGCCAGCGTTTTAGATCTTCATTTGCAAACCCGAGATCTGCAAAACTGCATTGCAGCACATCAGGGTCAAAGATACGCATCACAAGCTTTTCGCCGAATGCGGTTGGCAGGGTCGATAAACGTAGCTCGATTTCTTTATCTTTATCGTTCTTTGTTTTTATTCGGCCATCTTGTGGTTTACGTTTCTCGGCAACGTTTAATCGGCCTAATATCTTAAGGCGACTGGTAACGGCAATCCCGACCTTAGCGGGAAATTCGTATACGGGATGAAGAACGCCATCTATTCTGAATCGCATGTTGACGATGTCGCGACGTGGCTCTAAATGGATATCACTCGCGCGCTGATCGAAGGCATATTGAAGCAGCCAATCAACAATGTTGACGATATGTTGGTCGTTAGCGTCGTGATTCGATTTGCCAGAGCTACCGCCAAGTTCGAGCATTTGCTCGAAGTTTTGTGTGTAGGCGCTTTGATCTGCATCGACACCGGCTTTGTTGACAGACTTAGCTAGTTCATAGAACTCAATGGTAAATCGTCTTAAATCTGCGGGATTGGCAATGACACGCTTGATGTCCTTTTTCAGAACATGTTGTAGATCGTTTTCCCAGTCATGCGCAAAAGGCTGAGCACTGGCGATCACGACTTCTTCACTATTCACTTCAACGGCAAGAATTTGATGTCGTTGCGCAAAAGCAAATGACATTACTTGTGAGGTTTTGAGTGAATCAACTTTTAGAGGATCAATATTGAAGATCTCTTGCTCTGACCAGTCACTGAGCCAGTCGAGCAAGTAATTCATATCAACATTCACATCGCCATTGAGCGCTTTTAAACCTGCGCCGGCAATGATTTCGAGTGGGTGGAGTTGTACGTGTTTTTGACCACGGGGTGAACTGAGGAGTTTATCCGCATCGTCTTGCGCAAGAATGCCGTCACTCACCAATTGATTGACGGTTCGACTAAAATCAAGCGTCAGCGAAGCCGTGGTCTGTTGCACGTGAAAATCCTATTGTTATGTCTGCCTTATAGCGATTTACCTTGAAGTTTTTCCCATTTCACAAAATACATTGCGGCAAGGAATAAAACCATGGTGATCACTGTGATGAAAGTGTCTGCTGATAGCCAAGACTCTTGCATATAGGCATCAACAAACGCGCGCGTGAAGTAAAACAGCACAATAAAGCACAGCCATACATATGAACGCAGTTTATTTAAGAGTAGGCCAGGAAGCACAATCAGCAAGGGGATATATTTCACAGCAAGTACTAAAGCAACTGATACACCTTCTGGTAGTCCGGGTACAAAGGTGGTGTAGGCCAAGATGACTAGCAGAGCGACATAGCTGATCTTAGTAACAAGTGCTGCACGTTTGCTTTTGAGTTCGAGAGAATTTGTCATAACGTTTTCTGAATCTGATTAAGAATTAAGTTTACGAGCGAGCGTGGCTAATCGTTTACCGAGGGCTTGGCATAGCGCGGTTTCATGTTCGCTCAAAGCACCGTTTGTTCCCATTTCTGTATGACTTGCGCCGTATGGGGTGCCGCCTGTTGTTGTGTCATGCAAGGCTTTTTCAGTGTAGGGAAGGCCTGAAATAACCATGCCCTGATGCATCAGAGGGATCATCATTGAAAGCAGCGTCGTCTCTTGCCCTCCATGCATTGAACCTGTTGAGGTAAATACACTTGCCGGTTTTCCAGATAGCGCACCGCTCATCCATAGGCTGCTAGTGCCATCTAAAAAGTATTTTAAAGGGGCCGCCATATTTCCAAAACGAGTTGGGCTACCTAATGCGAGACCCGCACAGTCTTTGAGGTCTTCATCGCTGCAATACATGGCACCTTCATTCGGAACCGCTGCAATGCTTTGCTCATTGTTTGCAGACACTGGAGGAACAGTCCGTACTCGTGCTTCGATACATGAAACGGATTCGATTCCGCGAGCTATTTGCATTGCCATTTTTTCTGTTGCGCCATTACGCGAGTAATACAGAACGAGGACGTAAGGGTTCGACATTAAATCAATTCCAATACGTTTTCTGGTGGACGACCAAGAACGGCTTTGTCACCTTTCACGACAATCGGACGCTCAATAAGTTTTGGCGCTTCGGTCATCGCTTTGATCAAATCATCATCAGCGATTGAGGTATCTTTTAATCCTCGTTCTTTGTATGCATCTTCGCCTTTTCGAAGTAGTTCGCGAGCAGAAATACCAAGCTTCGAAAGAAGTGAACTAATTTCCTCTGCAGAGGGTACATCTTCGAGATAAAGCTTAATGGTTGGGGTAATGCTTTTTTCTTCGATAAGAGCGAGAGTTTGGCGTGACTTTGAACAACGTGGGTTGTGGTAAATCGTAATGTCTGTCATGTTTAAACTGCCATTAAATAGAGTAATTATGCCTAATTTTGATGGCGTGCATGATAACAATAAGTTGAATGGTTAAGGAACGAATTGTGCGAAGAATTCTTGGTATATTGATGACGTTAATGGCACTGCAAGCTTGCTCCCAAGCAAGCTCTTCAGTCGACAAAGTGTTTCAGCTTCACGCGCAAAACGATCTCGCTTATTCAGACATTGGTACTGATTTTGTTCTAATTAATTACTGGGCAAGTTGGTGCAAACCCTGCGTGAAAGAAATTCCTGAACTCAACGAGCTGGATAATCATCCCCAATTATCTGTATTTGCATACAATTTTGATCGCCTCAGTGGCGACAAACTACAAAGTGAAGCGGATAAATTTAATCTGCAACTTCCTATGCTGCTCAATGATCCCGCATCTATGTTCGGAGAAGAAACGCCTGGCGCATTGCCAGCCACCTTGGTGCTTAATCCAAAAGCAGGTACCAAACAATGGCTAATGGGTGCTCAAACACAACAAAGTGTGTTGAGAGCGATTGGCGTGGAGTAATTCACTTAAATACCTTTGGAGACGTTTATGGCGCGTAAAATTGAAGGGCAGGTAAAAGATTTAGATGGGTTTAGTGTCACCAGAATTCTCCCTCATAAAGAGCAGAGAATGGTTGGTCCATTTACTTTTCTTGATCATATGGGCCTGCTGATTTCGCGCCGGGCGAGGGCGTTGATGTTCGTCCTCATTCCCACATTGGCTTGAGCACAAGTACCTATATGCTTGAGGGTGCCATGTTGCACAGAGATAGCTTGGGTAACAATCTTGAGGTATTGCCCGGTGATGTGAACTGGATGACCGCGGGTAGAGGTATTGTTCATTCGGAGCGCGAAACGATTGAAGTGAAGGCGTCTCAACATCGCCTACACGGCATTCAAGCTTGAGTTGCGCTACCTGAGGACATGGCGGAAATCGAGCCAAGCTTCACGCACATCAAAAAAGTACAGTTGCCGCATTTCATGCACGATGGTGTGATCAAACGTTTGATAGCAGGCGAAGCCTTTGGCATGACCTCACCACTTAAAACCTATTCGCCCATGTTTTATCTCGACGTGATTGCGAAAGCAGGATCAATGCTTGATCGCCCAAACCCAGAACAAGATTGCCTTATATATGTGCTCGATGGCGAAGTGCGAATTGGTGGTGAAACGTTTTGCGCCAATGAATCAGTCGTGCTTGAAGAGCATGACTTATGTTTGGAGTGCTTGAGTTATTCTCGCGTGCTTATGCTCGGTGGCGAAGCTTTTCCAACTGCGCCACATATGTTTTGGAACTTTGTGTCGTTTAGTCGTGAACAAATTGATCAAGCGAGCCGTGATTGGAAAGAAGGGAAGTTTCCAAAAATCCCTGGAGATAGTTGCGAATATACGCCTGTTCCAGAGAAGTGATTGAGCCCCTATGAGGGGCTCATACTGTGCTCTAGTAGTTCTTTCGTTCGAATTGGTCATCCGAAGGGTCAGTCGTGTAACGACCTTCTACCTGATCCCAGTGATATCGATCACCCATCATCTCTTGAATACGTGAATCTGATGTGCGAGCACTTGCTGCTAGCTTGCCAGTTGTGCGGCGTGCCCCCCACCATGTAATGGTTACTTCTTCAGGCGCATTTGAAGCCATTGAACGGAAGTACCAAGGAACCACGTGGTTATGTTTGTTAACGAAATCAGGGCCTGACAAATACCAGAATCGATTATGAATAAACGTAACCATACCCTCTAGGATCGTATTTCGATCTCCGATCCAAATATCCAAAATACCACTCGATTTGTACCAAGTTACTGGCAAGTTGTGTCGATCGATTAAGGTTTGAATATCCCAGCGCGCATGTTCGCCGACCCAATCAGTATTACCGTCGCCATTCGCATCACCAAGGTATGATTTTGGATCTGCTGACCAGAAAGGATCAAGCAATTCTAAGCGGTCGACAGTCAGGTTATTGCCGACAGTACCGTTATAGACCGCGTCACTGATTTTCTTTGTGACGTTAGTCGCTAACTGGCTACCAAGAGAATGACCTGATAATCGAACATAGTATGAGGTGCTGCCCGAAAGCACTGATGTGATTTGTTCAAACGCAATGTCAGAAACAGATTTGTTTGGTGACAGCGCTGTACTATACGAACCATCGTTTAAACGATAACGCATGCCGCGCGGTCCATTGGGCGTCCAGATTTTCGCTTCAGCATCTTTTACTTCTGCCTCGTCAGCTAACTGGTTCCAGTAAAAGTACGCAATGTTCCAATCACGCGCTTTCCAACTTGCCGATGTAATCACGTTCTCGCCGTTGTAATCGAATAAAAAATCTTCACGTGAATAGTTGTTTTGCGATGAACCATTTTGCCATCCATGGAAGTGAATAATGGTTGATTTGGTTGGATCAAAGTAGTTTAAGGAGACATTGTTCACTGTACCGTCTTGTTCAATTGCCTTGACGGAAGTGTTGTTTTCATCAAACCAGTACAAGCCATAGTCGAGCGTATCTTGCGCTGCGGCAGCGAAACTGCTTGAGAAAATTAGGACTGAAAAACTAAGAAATTTTTGAATGGTTTTTGTCATGCTGTTTACCTTGTATTTATTTTTATAATCCGCACACGACAGCAAAACGATGTGCGCCATGGACGTTAACGGCAAACTAAGTAACGAGCAAGTCGTCATTATCTGAATTAATGAGTTTGTCCTATTTGATTTAATTTATGGCCGGCTAAAAAAATTGCATCCTTTGATGACGATGAGAACTCCGCACTCAGAACTTTAGCACCGTCGGACTTTGTGTTTTTGATGCGCCTGTCACTTAACTTTGATCAGTTTATTCCTGAAATTTATATTTATCTCCTGTAATATGTAACTTTATGTAACTAACAAAAATAAATAATGCCCCAAGGTATCTTGAGGGCGCCTCATAATGGAGTTGTATATGAAGGGACTTAGCCGAATAGTAGTGTTGGCCGCAATGGCTATATTAACCGCCTGTGGTGGAGGCGGTTCAGGTGAGAGCGCATCATCTTCCGCACCAGTTGTAGAGTCTTCGGGGCCCGCGATCGATGGTCAGGTAATGAAAGGGATCATTCATAATGCGCTTGTAGAAGCATACGTAATAGACCCTATCGAAGGAGTTTCTAACACTCCAATTGCAGAGGCCATTACAGACGAATCTGGCTCTTTCTTCTTTGAGCTACCAAATGAATTTGCTTCTGCTCCTTTATATCTCAAAATGAGTTCGATGAGTGATTCAGAGATGCGGTGTGATATTTACCCACACTGTGATGTCGATGGCTCACCAGATTCAGATGATGATCGTTATTCTTTTGGCTCTTGGGTTCCTGTTCCAGAAAATTTTCATATGACGGCTGTACTGATCAGCTCAGATGGGACGCTTAAGGGGACTATTTCTCCACTATCGCATATTGCCGCGAACTTATTTCTTAATGACTCATATGCTAATCAATTCGAACTAGAAAATAAGATCAGAGAAGCGAATAGCAGGATCGCTGACCGTTTTGGTTTAGCGAGAGATATTACCCAGATCGTTGCGCACGATATTACTGACACCGACTCTGTCGCTCGCGTTAGTGTGCGTGAAGACATAGCTCTTAAATTTGCCGCAATAAACTCTGCCCTGATTTCTGCCGTGCAGGATGATAGTCATGCATCTGGTTCAAGCGCTAATCTATTTGCATCACTGGATAAGTTTGCTGATTTTTTTCAGCTTTATGGTGTTCCAGACAATGCGGAGTCTGATCATGTTACCGGTATGAATGAAATTTATACTCGAGCAGCTGAACTAGTGAGAAGGGTGAGTATCCATGTCCAATTATCTGATGATTTGTCGCCAAACCTTATTGTTGCGATTGCTGATGCTTTCGGAGATTTCAATTTTGCTGCAGCGCTAGCTGATAGCCAAGAACCCGCTGATTTTGGTTCGATAGGAGTCCCGAGTGACTCAAATCTCATCGAGGGAGTCGAGAAAATTAAAGGTTTTGTCGAAGAGGTTCGTGAGCTAGGAGTAGCCATTGATTCTTCAATTATTGAAGACCCTGAAGGCACTCAGTTGCAATCTGTAGGCTATGTGTTGGATGGCTTTGAGTTTCAGCTTGATGCTGCATCAATGATGAGCTCGGAAGATGCTGAGTATGCTTATAAAGCTATTATGAAATCGCTGGAAGCAATTCTTAAAACATATGAAATGGGGAATCCCGATTTAGCAGAGCTTACTATCCCTGCAGGGAGTACTGAAATTGTAGATGAGCGAGATCAAAGCATTATTATAGTTAACGTAACTGTAGACGAGGAAGGCGCCCGCACTTTTTCTGTGAACGATGATGTTATGGTGCGTCGTAAAGATATTCCACGCACTTTGCCGGTTGATGTGTCGGTCCAATTAAATGCGTTGGCTCTTGTTGAGCAGTCTTTTGAGAATGGTGACATGACTATTTTTGACGATCCAAAAGATCAAGCGGATAAAGTGAATAATGAAACGCATCACGGTGTTATTGATATGGCGCTGCAAGGATCTATTGTTTCAAATACAGTTGAACTGACCCTTAGTGAAAGTTTTGTTCGTGCTTTTTATTGGGGGAGTGTCAGAGAAGAGATAGCTGTTCAGACGTATAGTGACGAATATTCGTTTGAACGCATATTGTTGCACCAGTCAGATTGGACAATTTCAGAACTTGATGCTCAATTAAATGCAAGCGTTTCTCAAATAGAAACAGAAGATATTCCAGACCCTTTAACATTTGTAGGGCAGATCGATCTTTCGCTCAGAGACTTTGTGATCTCTAAAGAGAAGTCAAATGGCTTTTACAAAGAGGTAGTCGAGTATGAGGGCCAAGAGTACTTATATGATATGTACTTCAACCATATTTATGTAGAAGAATTCAGCGAAGCGACTTTATCTTTGATGGGGAGTGCTGGAAACCAGTCAGGCGAAAACTTTTTACTTGGGCTGGATATCTCTCTCGATGATTCTAATTTAAGTGATTGGGCCATTTTATTGGATAAGTGTCATAAGTCCTATTCTTGTTACTACGAGTCAAATGAGGTCTATTTTGATGGTGATGATAACAATAATGAATTTCTAGGAATTAGTGCTGACTTGCGTTTTAGTGCCAGTTTATCCGGTGTTTCTGATGTGGTTGTTGTGGACTTTTCTTTCGATACGACTTCGCAGTTTTTCGCTGATATAGCACTTAATCTCTCTTATCCTGGCCATTGGATCAAACTTCACGGCAGTATTGATTATGATTTTTTATTATTTTCTTCTCGATATGAAGATACATATTACGTAGGTGATCTATATCTAGAGAAACCAGCGGAGGGTATTCAAATAAAGCTAGGAATTGATACTTATGTTGATCCTGGTGAAGAAGAAATTTCCGTAGAAATGCGCTTGGACTCAAATCGCGATGGAGTTACCGATGAACGTGACTTCTTGTACGGTTGGTATGAACAGCGCAACGGTGTTGATTTGCTGATCTATGCAGACGAGAGTAATCCCGATAAGTTAGAACTCGAATCCCTGTTCTAGCGCTTAATTATCCTTTTAATTCATTTTTTAAAGAGGCTTCGGCCTCTTTTTAAGTTGTAGTGATGTTTCGATATTTAATATCTTTTTCTTTTTTTATTATTTCGTTTAGCTCCGTACTCCAAGCGAACGAAACTGAGTTTTATTTTGACGCAAATCTCTACGGGCACAGTCAGACGTCATCGATTACCCAGATTGTTTTAGATGAGTTTGAGGGTGAGGACTTCGATGGAGGTGAGCATTCTTTTACTCACAATATTTGGGAAATCGGTGGAGTATATAAGGGGCTTAAACTAGCGGCTGTCGCTCGGTACGACTACACGCTAAATTATACTGAGGACGTTGCAGAGCTCGTTTTTCGGGAAAAGAATGACAAACCTATCGAGACGAACCGGACTTATGACTTGTATCTTGATGTTTTACACATGCGTTCCACCGGCTTGAAGTTAGGGTATCAATATAAAGTAAATAACGACATTAAGATCAGTGCTGACGCAAGCTGGTTACAAGTCACAAGCTATATGCAGGGCTTTATCGATGGCCGTGTTGAAGTTACTGATGATGATTACGTGGGCGACATAGCTCTAGACTACGTATACAGCAAAGATAAGCTTCTTGATCGAATTGCTCGTAGACCTAAAGGCTACGGTTACACCCTTGATTTTCATGTGCAATCAAAACTAACTGATAGTCTCGCGCTATCAATATCTTTTCTAGATGTGGTCAATGAAATCACTATAAAAGAGGCACCCTATACTGCCGCCAATGCGACATCTAACCGTTTAAGTATATCGCCTGAGGGGTTGATTGACGTAAAACCCATTTTGACTGGCGTTGAAGACTATCGTGATCACCGTTTAAAACTCGAACCTCGATACGATGCAGAGTTTTTATACGGTTTTGATGAACTCTGGGACGTTTATGCAGGTGTTTTTCACTATGATGATTATACCTACCCGTCCTTGGGTTTCGGCTATAAAGTTACTGAAAGTCTCGGTGTTAAAACTGTCATTGATCTAAAAACGCAGGCACTAGAACTCAATTTACAGTCGCAGGCGTGGAACGTTGGTTTAATCAGTGATGATTTCAACTTGAATGATGCGCGGACCTTTGGTTTGTCGTGGTCTTTGCGCTACTAACGCTTCACATTCATCGTGATTAGTGCTGTAAAGCACTTCACGCCCTCGTCGTTATAGGCGGCGACGGGCACATCTATTTTTCCGTCTTGTGTGAAATCAATATCGTCAGCTTCACACTTTACGATCAAGTCGGTTTTGGCCTTCACGAGGTATTTCACGCTCATGCCTTCTGGTATCCAGCGTGTACCTTCTGGTGTTGAGACTTCGGTTGTAACTCCGCCAACGAGTTCTGCAGCATTGCACATAGCGATGGCATGTATACAACCAAGATGATTCTGCACTTTCTTCTGGTTCTTCAGAATCATTTCGCAATAGCCAGGGCGTAATACGGTCACCAAAGGGTCGATGCTTTCGAAGTAGGGTGCAACCGTTGCAATGCCCTTTGAAAAGCCTTCTCCGCCCATTTGTTCAAACATCTTTAAATACTGATTCATGATCGTTGCCTTATTCTTATTTTTTAATGAAGTGGGTATTAGTTGTGTGCTGTCAGAAACTCGAATGTTTCTTTCCATAAGGTGCTTTCAAATTTAGCTTTAAACATTCCAGTATGGCCGATGTGTTTCGCGTCCACATCTTTGGGTTTAACTAGTTTTAGTTCGCAATCAGCTTCGTGGAACTGACGCAAAAGATGGTTAATGTTTTCTTTCGGCGCGAGCGCATCGTCAGAGAATGCGTAAGACAAAATAGGTATTTGCATTGAATAAAAACGAGAGCAATCAAGCCCGAAACTCGGATCCAGCAAATAGTTTGGTTTACTCATCCATTTAGCCCACTGTTGTACGGCTTTTGAAGGCAGGTTTTGATTGCCTAGCCCGAATTTGTCAGCAGGGAATGGCGAATAAATTCTGCTTACGATGGGTAGGATAAAACCAATATTGACGCGAATTTTTAGTCCATCCGCAAGGCGTGGCCATCGCTTCCAGTAGGGCGCGCTCGCGGCAACAAATACTGCACTTTTAAGCTGCTCGCTCGAAGGGGCTAAGGCGAGTAGTTGTCCGCCAATACTATGGCCAATGAAATACACCTGATCGGTCTTTGATATGGCATAACGCAGCACGCCTTCTATGTCTTGTGTTCCCCACTCACTCAGCTCAAAGTCTTCTCGCGTTAGCGATTCGTTATCGCCCGTTCCTCGATAATCAAAGCAAAGCACTTTATAGCCTTGTTTGACAAAGAACTCGGCCATTGGCCAATAAAAACTTTGGTTTACACCGAAGGCACTTGCAATAACGATGGTGCCGAGTGGGGGATTTTCAGGGCTAAATTCACTGATCAATAACGATGTATGATCTCGGCACGTGAGGGTAGTGGTTAATTTCATAGGAGGGCTGACAGCTAAGGAATTTGTTTTGCGTCAGCTTACCTAAGTATCGTGCGTCAAACTAGCGTTAATATGCGATTTTAAAGATGAGCAAGGCGATGCAGATAATGGTTCCTAACAAAGGGTAAGCGGGTGTTTTTAACGTGAAGTCTTTCGTCATTTTGTTTCGTCTGAGTACAACCAAAGATGCGTTCACGAGAGTAAAAACACACAGCACAATAAAGCTTCTGTAAGAAGCAAGTGTGACGAGCGGTAGCGCGAGGGCAAACATTAAAACTACCCCAGTTACGGCGAATGTCGCGAACCAAGGTGTTTTGGTTTTCTCAGAAATGAGGCCAAATACTTGTGGTACACGTTGTTGATTCGCCATGCCGTAAAGTACGCGCGATGCCATAATAATTTGGGTGAGAACCCCGTTGATAATGGCAAATAAACTGATCACTGAAATCCATTTTCCTAGATTAGTGTCATAACGTTCTAACAGTGCTCTTAAAGGGGCCTCTGAATTGGCTAATTCTGCCATTGGCATGGCTAGTATGGCCACAACCGCGACAGCAATGTAGATCACCGAAGATATTAACAAAGCGAGAATAATCGCACGCGGCATCGTGCGTTCAGGTTCTTTGACCTCTTCAACAATATTGACCATGTCTTCAAATCCAATGAATGCATAAAAGGTTAGAAAAGCACCGGCTAAAATTAAACCGAAATCATTTGTCGAAGTCGGAACAAATAGTTCGTTGAGTGAGGTGGTTGTGAGTTCGACCTGACTGCCGCCATAAAAAACGACTAAAGCCAGACCTGATATCTCAATAAGGGTGACGATTGTTGCGGCCCATAGTGATTCAGCAATGCCATAAAAAGCGATCGCACTCATTTCTATCACCACGATACAAATCGCAATCCAACTTTCGATTGGATAAAAAGACTGCAAATAGCCAACGAAGCCATTGGCGAGCGTTGCGCAAGACACAATGCCCGTAAAGACCACGAGTAAGCCAATGACACGCGTTAGAAAGGGTTGTTGAAATGCCGCATCAACATAATGCGTTTCACCCGAGCGTTTGGGAAACATGACAACCAGCTGGCAGTAACTGAGTGCCGTAATCCCTGCAACAATAGCTGCGACCAAGAATGCAAGGGGGGCGAGTGTTCCTGACGTTGCGGCTATTTTCCCGACAAGAACATAAATTCCTGCACCGAGTATGGTTCCCAAACCATGGAAGAGAAGTAGAGGAAGATTGGCTTTTCTTGAGAGCGTTTGTT
Organism: Oleiphilus sp. HI0066; assembly: GCF_001635725.1. NCBI lineage: Bacteria > Pseudomonadati > Pseudomonadota > Gammaproteobacteria > Oceanospirillales > Oleiphilaceae > Oleiphilus > Oleiphilus sp. HI0066. The sequence goes on along the minus strand of NZ_LWFH01001000.1, from coordinate 22,947 downwards.
GTTCGTTCATGCTGATCAACACTGATTATTTTTTACAGTATTTCAAAGCATTGCAATCCGGTACTTGAGCTATCTCAAGTCAAAGCCGATTCATATTACTCAGGCGATGTTTTGGAATTTCATTTTTCACTTGTCATGGATGGTACGCGTTCGCTCATGTCGAAATAGAGTGATGAGTTATTTTGGTGCGCAGTGTTATGGTGCGCATAATTCTGGTGCTCGAGCGCATCGTTTACTGAACTAGATTAGGCCTCAGTATTTTTTAAATATATGAAATATATAAAAAAATACTCCTTGGCGCAGCGTTTGCAACTCACTACCTGTCCGTACCCTTGTCATACCGGGCAACACAATTTGGTTTTCAAATAGAACGCTAGGGTTCCGGTTAAGCAAAATAAGGCAAACAGCCAATCGCTTAACGACTGGTCCGAGAGCATTCGACCTCTCCTCTGAGAAGAGCATGGGTTACACGGCGGGATAAAAGCCCGGGAGACTTGCTTGGTGTATGCCGAGGGTACTCCGTGTAATACAAACAAAAAGAGAGGTAATCCATGAAACGTATCGCAGCACTTCTTCTTGCGTTCTCACTTTCATCTGTCTCACAAGCTTCTGATAGCTTCAAAATTTGCTGGTCGATTTATGTCGGCTGGATGCCTTGGGCGTATGGCGCCGAGCAAGGCATCGTGAAGAAATGGGGCGACAAATACGGTATCGATATTGAGGTCGTTCAGATTAATGACTACATCGAGTCGATCAACCAATACTCTGCAGGCGAGTTCGCGGCTTGTACGATGACAAACATGGATGCCCTTACGATTCCAGCCGCAGGTGGTGTAGATAGCACGGCGCTCGTAGTTGGTGACTTCTCAAATGGTAACGACGGTATCGTGTTGAAAGGCAAAGATTCCCTAGCTGACATCAAAGGCCAAAACGTTAACTTGGTTGAGTTGAGCGTATCGCATTACTTGCTAGCACGTGGTCTTGAAACGGTTGGTTTAACCGAAAAAGATCTCACTGTTGTGAATACCTCTGATGCAGACATGGTTGCTGTTTATGGCACAGATGACGTTACATCGGTTGCAACATGGAATCCCTTGCTCAGCGAAATCGAAGCGATGCCAAACAGCACTAAAGTATTCGACTCTTCAATGATTCCAGGTGAAATCATCGATTTGCTTGTGATAAATACAGAGACCTTGGCTGCGAACCCTGATCTTGGGAGAGCTTTAGTGGGTGCATGGTACGAAATCATGGGCTTAATGAGTGGCTCTGATGATGCAGCGACTTCAGCAAAAACGTACATGGCAGAAGCATCAGGTACTGACTTGACTGGTTATGAAGCACAGTTAGCAAGTACTGAAATGTTCTACACGCCAGCGCAAGCTCTTGAACTAACAAATAGCGATGCTCTTGTGAGCACCATGGAAAATGTTGCGGAGTTTTCTTTCAAGCATGGCTTGTTAGGTGAAGGTGCTCCAGATGCAGGATTTATCGGAATTGAAATGCCAAAAGGTACCTTCGGTGATGCATCAAACGTGAAGTTCCGTTTTGACCCAAGCTACATGCAGATGGCTGCTGACGGCAAGCTATAGAGCATAAACGAATGCCTGTATTGATGTGAGGCCAAGGCCATGAAGAAACTGATAAACCAGACGCCAGATAGAACATTCAAAGTGTTCTTAGGCTTGCTACCTTTCGTGCTAATGATCGTGCTTTATATGGTGAGTTCGGATGCGCGTTTAGAAGTGAATCCTAATGACAAGCTCCTCCCGAGTTTTAGTCAGATTGGAGATGGTTTATCAAGAATGGCCTTGGAACCGAGCAAGCGCACAGGCGACTATGTTTTTTGGCAGGACACAGCGAGTAGTCTCACACGTCTTGGCCTAGGTGTATTAATCGCTGCGGCCATTGGCTTGTTTGTTGGAGTAATAACGGGCGCTTTGCCTTTGTTTACCGCTTGGGTATCTCCTTTACTGACGGTTGTTTCACTGATTCCTCCTTTAGCCATCCTGCCAATTTTGTTCATCGTTTTTGGTCTAGGTGAGCTCTCGAAAGTTGTCTTGATTGCCATCGGCATTACGCCGTTTATTGCGCGTGATATTCAACGACGAACACAAGAGATTCCGCCCGAGCAACTCGTTAAAGCACAGACTTTAGGTGCCAATACGAGTCAGATTTTAATGCGTGTGGTACTGCCACAAATCCTTCCAAAACTGATTGATGCAGTGCGCTTATCGTTAGGTGCTGGGTGGCTGTTTCTGATTGCTGCTGAAGCCGTAGCCTCAACCGATGGGCTTGGTTACCGCATCTTCTTGGTAAGACGTTATATGGCGATGGATGTGATCTTGCCGTATGTCGCATGGATTACTGTGCTCGCGTTCTTTATCGATCAAGGCTTAAAGCACTTGAACAAAACGTTGTTCCCTTGGAATGAGAGAGCATAAGACAATGAGCATGATTGATTCTTCAGCAATAGAAAAAACGTCTGATACCCCGATGCTTCAGGTGAACAAGGTTTGGAAAACCTATGGCGACAATGTCGTTCTTGAAGGGCTCGATGTTACCGTACAGCAGGGTGAATTTGTCACCTTAGTTGGCACGTCTGGCTGCGGCAAAAGCACCTTCTTAAACATGTTACTGGGAACTGTTGAGCCAAGCCGCGGAGAAATCTTGCTCGATGGCAAACCTATCCCGAATGAACCCGGAGCTGATCGGGGCATTGTGTTTCAGCAGTATTCGGTGTTTCCGCACATGACGGTTTTAGAAAACGTTGTGACAAGCAAAGGTTTTCAGCGTAAAGGTTTTACGGGTTTGCTGTTCGGCAAAGCGCGAAGAGAAGCGGTAAAAGAAGCCTTAGAAATACTAGATCAAGTTGGCTTGAGTTATGCGGTCGACAAATACCCGCATGAGTTATCTGGTGGCATGAAGCAGCGTTTGGCCATTGCACAAGCCTTGCTTGGTAAACCGAGAATTCTGTTATTGGATGAACCTTTTGGTGCGCTTGATCCGGGTATACGTGCAGATATGCACGCATTGGTGCTCAAGCTATGGAAAGAGCACAAGCTGACTATCTTCATGGTCACACATGACCTGAAAGAAGGTTTTTATCTTGGCACACGTTTGTGGGTCTTCGATAAGTTACGTCATGACGAGCAAGCGCCTCAGCGCTTTGGCGCGGGCATTACCTACGATTTGGCGGTAGGACAGGTTGATCATGACCTATATCGAGAAATCGATGATGACATTCGGCCTGTTCCGCAACAGGTTGCATAAGCCTATTTAGATCGAAGTAATAAGAGACATTAGCAATCAGTCGTGTTTTGCGCGGCTACATCTATTAAAAAAGAAAGTAAGGACAAGTTATGAGCGAGTACATCCGTTCTATTTCTTACACCACTCAAATTGCGGAAGGCTCACATTGGTCTTTTCGCTTACGTAAAGGCACGATTTTACGACTAACAGACTTACTTGGCGGCGCCAACGTTGGAATGTTGTTTTATAACCCCGAGGACTTATTAGAGCGCTACAACGCGCCTGATACCCTCAAGTGCCAGCACACATTTAAACTCACAAAAGGCAATTGCTTGTATTCAGATATGGGGCGAATTTTCGCTTCGATCGTTGAGGATTCTCTCGGCTGGCACGAATCAGTTTGTGGTAATTCTCATGCCTCTCATATTGAGGCGCGCTGGGGTGCGCGTGACTATCAAACAGATCGAAATGATTGGCTGCAAAATGGGCACGACGCGACCTTAGTAGAGCTTGCGAAATATGGTTTGGGCCCCGCAGATTTGGCGGCAAACATTAATTGGTTTAGTAAGGTCTCGGTAAATTCTGAAGGTCAGATGGCACTTGATGCCTCGGCAGATACACAAGGTGCTTCAGTGACTTTGCGTATGGAGATAGATTCCATTGTTGTGCTGCATACCTGCCCACATCCTTTAGATCAGTCTTCAAGCTACCCAACAATGGACGTAAAAATTGAATTGGGTGAGGCATTGCCTGTCACCGAAGATGATTACTGTAAGAATTTCCGCCCTGAAAATGGACGAGGATTTGCAAACAATGCCTTGTATCAGTTGGGCTTAGGGGGCACGCCATGATTATTGAGAGCACATTACTTCCTGAAAATGCACTGACCCGACAAGTGGTTGATGCAGGGGACTATTACATTGGTGTGGTCAATGCGGGAGAAATCATCCGTATTCTAGACCTAGAAGGCAACCAAGCCGCTGACACCTTGTTTTTTAATGCACACAACCCGACTGAACGTTACAGCGCGATGGATACTGTGCGCGAGCAGGGTGCTGTTTACCTCACTGCAGGTTCAGAGCTTCGATCAAATTTTAATAACGTGATGCTTGAAATTGTTGCTGACACTTGCGGTCGTCACGACACCCTTGGTGGTGCTTGTGCGACGGAAAGCAATACTGTGCGCTATGACCTCGAAAAGCGTTGCATGCACGCCTGTCGTGATAGCTGGATGTTGGCGATTGCCGAGAATCCTCAGTACGGAATTACGAAGCGCGATATCAGTCATAACATCAATTTCTTTATGAACGTCCCTGTCACAGAAGAGGGCGATTTAACCTTCGAAGATGGTATTTCTGGCGCTGGGAAATATGTCGAGCTACGCGCCGAGATGGACGTGGTGGTGCTTATTTCGAATTGTCCGCAACTTAACAACCCTTGCAATGGCTACAACCCCACGCCTATTGAATATTTAGTCTGGTCGAGCGCGGCCTAAACGCACAGCAACCTCAGTGGACGACCACTGTTGTATTTTCATGCGGGACGGCCCGACACGATGATCTATGTTCAACAAAGTATTGATTGCGAATCGTGGAGCTATTGCCGCACGCATCATTCGCACTCTGAACGAATTGAATGTCGCGTCAGTTGCGATCTACGCGCAGAGCGACGCCCAAAGCCTTCATGTTCGTCAAGCTAGTGAGTCTTACTGCTTAGGTGATGGCCCTGCCGCTGACACCTATCTTGATATCGATAAAATTATCGCCATTGCCAAAGAGTCGGGTGCACAAGCGATCCACCCCGGATATGGTTTTCTTAGCGAAAACCCGAGATTTGTAGAGCGTTGCGAATCTGAAGGCATCGCGTTTAGCGGGCCGACGCCAGAACAGATTCAAGTCTTTGGACTCAAGCACAAAGCGCGTGAGCTAGCCCAAAAAGCAAACGTACCCTTGTTATCGGGGTCGGAATTATTACCAAGCTTGGATGAAGCGCTGCGTGTTGCTGAAAACATTGCTTATCCGATCATGCTCAAAAGCACCGCTGGTGGCGGTGGCATCGGCATGCAAGTGTGTTTAGGTCCTGAAGAACTCGAGCAAGCTTATGATTCTGTAAAACGACTTGGTGCGAATAACTTTGCGGATGATGGTGTTTTCATCGAGAAATTCATTGCACGCGCGCGTCATATTGAGGTTCAGGTGTTTGGTGATGGACAAGGCAATGCCTTAGCCATTGGAGAGCGCGATTGCTCTAGCCAGCGTCGTAACCAAAAGGTCGTGGAAGAATGTCCTGCGCCAAATTTACCCGCAGAGCTTGCAGCAGAGCTGCATCAAACCGCTGAGGCTTTATTGTCTCAGGTAAGTTATCGCAATGCAGGCACGGTTGAGTTTCTTGTTGATGCCGATACGCACCAATTCTATTTCTTAGAAGTGAATACCCGCTTACAAGTTGAGCACGGTGTTACCGAAGAGGTCTTCGACATCGACCTCGTCGAGTGGATGCTAAAACTCGCATCTGGAGAAGACATTGATCTTGCCAATAAACGTAAGAATTTGAAGGCGCATGGGCATGCTATTCAAGTGCGTTTGTATGCGGAAGATCCATATCGCGACTTCCAACCTTGTCCAGGGTTGCTCAGCAAGGTGTCGTTTCCAGGCTACCCACATGTGCGCATTGATCACTGGATTGAGTCGGGCATTGAAGTACCTCCTTATTTTGATCCTATGTTGGCGAAAGTCATCGTTAAGGGGCATGACCGTCAGCATGCTTTGATTTGTTTACGCGATGCGCTCGATGATATTCGCTTGTACGGTGCAGAAACGAATCTTGCGTATCTAAAGCGTTTGTTACGCGACCCTGTTTTGGAAGGTGGTCTCGTTACGACACGTTATTTGAATGACTTTACATTCACACCTGCACGCATTGATGTGATCACTGGCGGAACGCAGACGACCATTCAAGATTTGCCAGGCCGAGTAGGGTATTGGGATGTTGGCGTTCCGCCATCTGGACCGTTTGATAGTTATTCATTCCAGTTGGGTAATCGCCTATTAGATAACCCAGATGATGCAGCAGGCCTAGAAATTACCGTTCAAGGTCCTGAGCTGCAATTCCAGACAAGCACACAAGTGGTCATCACTGGTGCCAAGATCGAGTCCACCCTTGACGATAAGCCCATTGAGCTAAATCAAGTATTAAGTATTAACGCGGGAGAAGTTCTAAAACTTGGCCGTATTACTGGTGCCGGCACGCGCGCTTATCTTTGCATTCAAGGTGGTTTGAATTGCCCAGCATATATGGGCTCTCGTTCGACATTTACCTTAGGACAGTTTGGCGGACATAACGGTCGTGCTTTGCGTATTGGTGATGTCTTACATCTAAATCAGATTGATCGCGCTGGGGATGAAAGTTCTTCAGATGACAATACTTCTCTTGATAGTAGCTCCCATGAGCAGGCGCCGATTGAACTTCTCCCTAGCATTGAAAACATGTGGGAGCTGCGGGTTATCTGCGGGCCTCATGGTTCGCCTGACTTTTTCACACGGGAAGATATTGATACCTTTTTTGAACATACCTGGGAAGTGCATTACAACTCAAGCCGCACGGGTGTTCGCCTAATTGGACCAAAGCCCAATTGGGCGCGAGAAAACGGCGGTGAGGCAGGGTTACATCCTTCTAATATTCACGATAACGCTTACGCCTTTGGTACGGTAGATTTTACCGGCGATATGCCTGTTATCCTTGGTCCAGATGGACCATCTCTTGGTGGATTTGTTTGTCCTGCGACGGTCATTCAAGCAGACCTCTGGAAATTAGGCCAGCTCAAAGCGGGTGCTAAAGTGCGCTTTAAGGCTGTTTCTGTCACGGATGCCGTCGAGTTGTACGCACGTCAGCAGCGTTGTTTGCGTTCTTTGCATTTTGAAAAAGAAGTGATCGAGCACGAGCCACAAACTACACCGATCTTAAAGACCTTATCTGCTGAAGAGTATGGCGTTGCGGTGACATATCGTGTCGCCGGTGATCAGTTCTTGTTGGTCGAATATGGTGAGCAGAGCTTAGATATTGCTCTACGTTTTCGAGCGCATGCTTTGATGCAATTCTTGCAAGATGCAGACATAGAAGGTGTGCTTGAACTCACTCCGGGAATCCGTTCTCTTCAAGTGCACTATGACAGTCAGACCCTGTCTTTAGGCGTGTTGATGCTGCACTTGCAGTCAGCAGAGGATGCCTTGAAAACACGACTTCAGTCTTTACGTGTACCATCGCGTACGGTTTATTTGCCGCTGTCTTGGGATGACGAAGCTTGTCGATTGGCGATTGAAAAGTACGATCAAACCGTTCGTGAAAACGCACCGTGGAGCCCAAGTAATTTAGAGTTTATTCGCCGTATCAATGGGCTAGAAAGCATTGATGATGTGAAGAAAATTGTCTTCGATGCCTCTTACTTGGTGATGGGTTTAGGCGATGTGTACTTAGGTGCGCCGGTTGCCACGCCTGTCGATCCCCGTCATCGTCTTGTGACCACAAAGTACAATCCAGCGCGCACGTGGACAGCCGAAAACTCTGTTGGCATCGGTGGCTCATATCTATGTGTTTATGGCATGGAAGGGCCGGGCGGTTATCAGTTTGTTGGCCGCACGCTTCAAATGTGGAATCGCTACAGGAAGACCGAGTTTTTCGAGAAACCTTGGCTTTTGCGCTTCTTTGATCAAATTCGATTCTATGAGGTTTCTCACGACGAATTGATGACAATTCGTGAGCAATTTCCTGTTGGCACTTACCCGATCAAAGTTGAAGAAGGCTCATTCAGCCTATCTGAATATCAAGCGTTTTTATCCGAGAATCAAGAATCCATTGATACCTTTAAGGGCAAACGCGAAGCCGCTTTTGAAGCGGAGTTGGCAGAGTGGCATCGTACAGGACAGTTTAACTTCGAAGTGGCTGAAGATAATCTCGATTTGAGTGAAACGAGCTGGGAGGAAGGGCAGATTGTTGTAGACAGCCCTGTATCAGGGAGTGTTTGGCAGAGCGAGATTACGTCGGATTCAGAAGTTGTTAAAGGTCAGGTCTTGATGATTTTAGAGTCCATGAAAATGGAAATTCCTGTTCATGCGACAAGCTCGGGCGTCGTCAAACAAGTGCTACTAGATAAAGGTCAGCGCGTGTCGCCAGGACAAGCCTTAGTAGTGATCGAAGAGCACTAAGGCGCAAAGGTGTGCCTGTCTAAAAAACGTGAACAGAATAATCAAAGAGAACAGTAGTAATGAATAGTTTAAACCTAGCGATTGCGGATCAAACCATCACACCATTAAGCATCGAAACACTCAAGCAGGCCTATGCCGCTGGAACCACAACGCCTAGACAAGTATTGGCAGATATTCGTGAGCGCACAGAGGCTTATAGCGATCGGAATATTTGGATTCACTTATTAAGCGACGCCGAGCTTGATCGCTACCTAAGCAAACTGGAAGCGGGTGACGTCAATTCTCTGCCTTTGTGGGGCGTTCCGTTCGCGATCAAAGACAATATTGATCTGGCAGGTATTCCGACCACAGCCGCCTGTGAAACCTTCGCCTACACACCCGATGAGTCTGCGTTTGTGGTCGATCAACTTATCAAAGCAGGCGCCATACCTGTTGGTAAAACGAATCTGGATCAATTTGCCACAGGGCTAAATGGCACACGCTCGCCCTACGGTGAATGTCGTAATGCCTTCGATGCGAAGTACATCAGTGGTGGCTCAAGCGCGGGTTCATCTGTGTCAGTCGCCTTAGGCCTAGCAAGCTTCAGTTTAGGCACTGACACCGCCGGTTCAGGACGCGTGCCGGCCTGCCTGAATAACTTATATGGCGTTAAACCAACACGAGGGTTGTTGTCTGCCAGCGGCATGTTGCCAGCGTGTCGTAGCTTAGATTGCATGACGATTTTTGCGCTGAACGCAGATGAATCGAACTTAGTTTTGTCGGTCGCAGAAGGGCTTGATGACAATGACGGCTATAGTCGTGCCAATCCTTATCCTAATCAAACACGGCAATATGGTGTGCGTGCAGGGGATTTGAAAATCGGAGTCATCCAATCAGATCAGCTCGAATTCTTCGGTGACGCAGCATACGAGCACGCGTATTTAGCGACTGTAGAACGCATTAAAGATGACGGTGCTCAGATTGAAGAGCTCGACTTCTCGCCCTTTGTTGAAGCTGCGAAATTGTTATACGAGGGACCTTGGGTAACTGAGCGTTACTTGGCAACACAACCTTTAATTGATGAGCAACCTGAAGCAATGTTCCCAGTTGTGCGAGAGATCATCGAACCAGGCAAGAATGCAAGTGCTGCGGCCTTGTTTACCGCGCAATATCGCTTGCAAGAATTGAAAGCAAAATGCGATGCGATTGTTGCACAATATGATTGTTTGCTAACGCCGACGGCAGGGCGCTTCTTTACAGTTGATGAGCTACTTGAAGAGCCTGTTTTGCGTAACAGTCAGTTGGGACATTACACCAACTATATGAACTTGCTAGACATGAGTGGCTTAGCCATTCCAACAGCCTTCACGGATCAAGGTTTACCTTTTGGCGTGACTTTAGTGGGCCCTGCCTTTGCTGATCGTGCATTGCTGTCCATCGCTAAACGCTTTGAGACATTGTTTGATCTTCCACTCGGCGCTTCAGATTTATCTCGCGAGCGCACAGAAGCCGCACAGGTATCGACAACACAGACGGTAGATGTACTTGTATGTGGTGCGCATTTGGAGGGCTTGCCATTGAACTGGCAGTTGAAGGAGCGCAAGGCAGTACTGAAGTTAAAAACACAAACCGCACCTGGATATCGAATGTATGCACTTGCTGGTGGGCCTCCATTTAGACCTGGCCTAGTGTTAGATGAAGAAAAAGGGGCTGCCATTGATGTCGAGATTTGGACTGTGCCCTCTGAACAGTTTGGGAGTTTTGTTGCAGGAATACCTGCGCCCTTAGGCATTGGTAAGGTCAAACTGGCAGATGGTTCGTTTGTTAGCGGATTCATTTGCGAACCTTACGGTTTAGAAGGCGCCGAAGAAATTACGCAGCTTGGCGGCTGGCGTGCTTACATGGCGACAAAATAAGCCTAGCCTGATCATTTTTTGATTAGGCTCTGGATGTTTTGGTATGTCAGGCAACCATTATGCAAGCTTCACGACAAGGCCAAAACTGTTATCTCATCGTAAGCTCACTCATACTAGTAAAAGTTCAATGTTCAATGCTTGGTGTGAGTGTGTTTTATGTCAGACAGTGTCAACGTCAAAGAATTACCTAAGGCAGTCATCTTTGATTTAGATGGCACCTTGGTAACGTCTAGTCTCGATTTTGTTCTCTTATGCAAAGAGACGGGATGTGTGCCGGGGCAGGATATTCTGCGATATGTCGAAGACTTGCCCGAGCATGAGCAATCTTCAGTCAAGGCAACGATTCATGACCATGAGATGCGCGACGCGCATAGCTCTGAAGTAATTGCTGGAGTGCCTGAGACGCTGCTCAAACTCAGTAATTCATCCATCAAAACAGGCGTTGTCACACGCAATTCGATTCCTGCAAGTCAACTGAAACTTGATCGTAGTCAGTTGCGAGTGGGAAGAGTACTTGCACGTGAGCACGCCCCTCCTAAGCCTTCACCTGACGCTTTATTGATGCTCGCCGACGAATGGCAAGTTGACCCCAAGCATTGTATCTACGTTGGCGATTTTCGTTACGATCTCGAAGCCGCGCACAATGCAGGTATGCATGCCGCTTGGTATGCCTCAGGGTATTCTTCTCAACCGGAATGGGCGCATCTCGCGCACTTTGATTTCTCTCATTATAACGATTTTATTCCTACATTAGCCGCGTATTGGCGAAAAGTTTCTGCGGGCGCGTAGCAAATTTAATAAGTCAGTCATCTGCAACTGATCACTTCAAACTTTCAATCCGTACACAATTAGGCATCGGTCGTTACGTCGATAAACTGGCTTTAGAGCTTAGCTTGATATTTTAGGTAGAGGACATAGATTGAACAATGGTTTGGAAAAACATTTTTGTTGCATTGATAGTAAGCACGTTTTTCTTAGCAAGCGGGTGTAGCTTGGTACGGCATACGATTGAACACGCACCGTATTCAGTTATTGAAACTAAGAACGCGGAAGAAGCGGAGTCTGAAAATATCGAAGTACGTGAATATCAACGTCTGTTGTTAGTGACTGCGCCGATGAACCCAGGCTCTAGAGAGGATGGGGCCTTTCGTAAGTTATTTGCTTATATCTCTGGCGAAAATAGCGAAGAGAAAGAAATTTCAATGACTGCGCCAGTGTTTATGGATCCGGCAAAGACAGAACAAATGTCTTTTGTGCTGCCCGAAAGTTTTGAGCTGTCGACTGCGCCGAGCCCGAGAGATGCTGCGGTCGAGGTTCAAGAGCTCCGTAACATGAAGATGGCGGTTATCCGTTTCAGTGGTACCTTGAGCGAGGAAAATATTTCAGATAACCGCACCATCCTAGAAGATTGGATTACAGAGCAGGGTTACGAAATGGATGGGCCTGTGCTGATTGCTGGCTATGACCCACCGACCTCCATTCCTTGGTTTCGGCGTAACGAAGTTCTTATTCCGATTCGCTAACTTCAGGCGCTGATCTTGCGCTTATTATAGGTTCTGGGTGCAAAGAGACTTCATTATCAAAGAAGCGATCCCAAAGTAGCGGTAGACGAGACATATCGCGCAGCGTTTCAGTACGGCGCGCGACCATCGGCTCGATGCTCACGTTTCCGTTCTCGCTACTCTCTTTATTCTCACTTCTATCAGTGGAATCGCTATCCGCACTTCTTTTTACTTGCTTTCCGACAGCGAAATTAAAGACATAACTATCTTCCAAACCCATACGAAGGTCAGTCATCACCACTTCATTATTGACGAGTTCCGCCCGGTAAAAGCCTTTGGTAAACCACTGTAGACGCTGCACGTTCCATTGATCTGCAATGTCGCTCAGTAGTTCTTCACCTTTTGGGTAGGCACGAAAATCAACAGACTCAGGAGAATCCCATACGGCGACGTGTGCGACATAATAGTCTTGGTCATTGATCGCCACTACGCGCCACAGCAAGGTGTTCAAGGGCATTGGCGTAGTCAGCACAGCGTATACGTTCATGTTTTGCTGAACGAGAGTCTCTTGCAAAATACTTTTCATGGTCGATTTTGCGACTAACGACCAAGCTAAATAACTCGAGCTAATAACGAGCGCACAGACACTGGCTATGCGTGCCTTACGGCTATTCCACCCTACATATGCAGCTATCCCTAAACCAATCAATAAAGGCAATGTGTAGGCTAGATCAATAATAAACAGACTAGAAATACCAAAAGGGTATTCGGTAATAGGCCAAAGCAGTTGCGTGCCATAAACGGTAAACGCATCTAAAAGTGAGTGGGTCCAAAAAATAGCCAAAATGGCTGCCCCCCATCGAAGTTTATGTTCGTGGGTTTGGGGGTGAATTTTAATGGCTAACCAAACTAGTAAAGGCGTTACGAGCGCTTGGACAAATAGGCTATGACTGAAACCTCTATGGTAGGTAAAGTCCTCGACGACTCCGCCATAAGGAATAAGTACATCTAGATCGGGTAGGGTGCCGAGCGCGGCTCCCCAAACGGGAGCTAGTCGACCGATCTTGCTCCCAACTTTCGTTCCAAGAATGGCATGACCAACGGTCGCCCCTAGTGCAGCTTGGCTAAGTGAATCCATTAAGTGTTCTCGTTGCTCTCGTTAGTTGCGTTAGTCGCGTTGATGCGGGTATCGAAGATAGATTTAATTGTTCCGCAAAGGTTCAGAATGGTTTTTGAAATACTGAATCACATCGTGGATATCAAAAACTAATGAGATGCTTAGAAAGCCGGCTAAGCCTACAAGGTAGCTATGAAACGCACCTGTGTAATCGCCAAGATAAACAAGAATGTAAGCGAGAAGAGGAACCCATAGAAGATGCGCTAAGCCTAAAATTTTCTGATAGCCGAAGTAGCAATACATACCAACCATAACGATGCCTTGGAACGCAAAAATACCAAGAATGGCTTGAGCCAGTTCATATTCTAAAAATGCAATGCTGCCCAGGTTGATCGCCATCAGCGCATTCACCCAAATAACGACCCAAGTTGGTTGTTGAAATAGCTCAATCATAAATCCGCTTGGTTTTTTCATGGAAAACTCCTCAGGCCTGTTTGTATTTTTCTAATTCGAGTAGGTAATAACATTTTGTGTAGGCTAAGCCTTCGAGCACTTCATCTTCTTGGTATTGGAATGTCGCGCCGAGCTTTTCAACCGCTCTACGTGAACGATGATTCTCACTACCAATATGGAACCAAATTTTATCTACGTAAGGCGCAATAAAGTTGATCATCAGATCCTTCATTTCGGTATTGGCGCCTGTTCCCCATTCTTCGCACGCGAGGAACGTGTAGCCAATCGCGATCTCTCTATGTTCTGGTTTGAAATCATAGAAGCGCGTTGAACCAACGACATTGCCTGAGCTCGTATTGATAATTGTATAGGCGCTATCGCTTGCTGCTGCACCATCGAAAAAACGCGTTTTAAAGCGCTCACGCTGATAGCGTTTTGAATCAGGATGTTGAGCCCAAACTTCTGGATTCGATGCGCTGGTAGCGAGTGCTTCGAAATCGTCGGCGGTGAGGGGTCTTAAGGTGATTTTTTTACCGATTAATTCAAGATCAAAACGAATGTTCATACTGCCTTATTAGAAGCCTTGCTCGCCCGATGAAGTTAGTAAACATAAGGCAGGATTAGTTTTGTTGTTTTTGTCCATTGTGCGTAAGGCTGAGGAAATTTGTCTGCAACCTGTTTGTCTTCGACTTTAGCTTGCATCACTAGTGCGAGAATGCCAAGCACAAAAATCAGTAAGGTAAGGCTATGCGCAGCAATCAGTACGTAACCCAACATCATGAACATCTCGCCGAAATACATTGGGTGACGAATACGTTTAAATAAGGCCGTTTGAGTGACGAGATATTCCATCTCTTCTAATCTTTTGTTATCGCGTTTGATGAGCCAGTAATGACTCAAAAAAATAGCACCGCCAACGAGTACAAGAATTCGCCCAGCCAGAGAATCGCTTGTGTTGATATCGGGTAGCCAGCTTGTGAACGCACTTATAATGATGCTCGCTATGAGCAGAATCGAACAAGTAAGCTTTGTAAGCCACCAATAAGACATGTTTCTTTCATCTTTTAATCATCTTAGAAGCAATACGTATTAAAGCTTAATAGGCGATTTACTTAGATGAGATCATTTTTTTATATGTCAGGGTACTTTTTGATTTAGTCTTTTAGCGACCAAGCAGTAATGGATGCTCCGCAACCGGAGTCAATGTGACAGATAATAATCCCCAGCCGAATGCAATAAGTAGTGCCCCGCCAGCTATTTGAAGATATAAGCCAAAATGACTAAACACCGCCGTCGAGCTCGATTCGCTAGCGTTTAGTAGGCGTTCAAAGAACCCTCTCGCGAATACGGTTCCTGCTGCAATGAGCGCGATAGAAATGCCAGTGCCTAGTCCCATCGCCAAGGTGGCGACGATCCCAAATCCATAGGCATTGACTAAATAGGCATAGGTCAAAACGATTAGTGCGCCAGAGCAAGGACGGAGCCCCATCGAGAACACGAGCGTTAGGTTCTGTAGCCAGGTGCTGTCGTCTTTGACTTCAATGGCATGGTTGCAGCCACAACATACATTATGTGCATAATGTTCATGGTGAGAATGATGTTCGTGCTCATGATGGTCGTGTTGGTGAGCGTGGGAGTGATGATCATGTGGATGGGCATGGTCATGATGCTCATGGTGCGAGTGTGCACTTGAATTTGAGATGCTCACTACTTTGCGTAATTTATTACCTGACTTCAGTAAAATATACAGACCCAAAGACATCACCAAGGCATAGCCTACTTGTGTAAGTTGTTCTCCCATCGTTTGCACTTCACCAAAGGTAAACTGGAGCATCTGGCCAATTACACTGACAAGAATAATCGCAACGATTGATTGCAGTAGTGCTGCGGCAAATGACAAAGCCGCGCCTTTCTTAACGCTCGCCCCTTGGGTACCAACGTAAGTCATGATCACAGCTTTGCCATGTCCTGGGCCAATGGCGTGAAAGACGCCATAAGCAAAGCTAAGGCTGATTAAGGCTAAGCCGTAAGTTTCAGGATGTTGCGCTACATTGGACATATGCTCTGATAACATACTGTGCAGCTCTTTCTGTTGGCTAGTGATGTAAATCATCCAGTCTGTCCAATTCAGCGTGGCCCAATAAATGCCGCCAGCAATGAGGCAAAGAAAGATTGCAGCTAGAAGCTTTGAGGGAGTTAAATGCATTGAATAACAGCTCTTTCAGCAAATTGATCGCCAAGCCCATCTGTGTCGCGACGTGACTGATCCAAGCTATTGGCGTAGGCGATGGTTTCTTCGGTAGGATTTGGAATCACGAGATCTTTACCGCACTCTAAGTTCAGTCCACCGACAATCGAGATATCGTCAACGGATTTGTGGTTCATCGCAATGTAATAGGTTGGATCGTACACAGACCAGACGACTTTTTTACCATCTAAATTAATGGGATTCTCGAAACGAATCGTAAAGTCGAGCGTCATAAAACTTACCGGTGGTTGAGGCTCAATACGCAGCGACGCTTGATTCGCTCTTGGTATATCGATGTTGTTTCCATCAACAATTAGGTTTGAGAAATAGTTGTGGCGAGCAAGGTTTTTGCGCATGTCTTCGGCCATCAGCTTTAGGCCGACAGTCTCGTCGTCATAAGCGTTTTTTAAACTTGCAGAGGTGATCATGGAGTAGATGGCATCGAACTCCCATGACTGTTGAATTTCGATTAAACGGTTGTCGGCATCCACTAAGAATTGTGTTTTTATACTGATCCAGTTGTGCGGGTGCGCGAGCGCGACAGTGCTACTCAGCGAACTAAGTAAGGCAAATACAAAGGCGCGTATCGAGAATGCTTTTAATCGGGTCTTATTATATTTTTGGACTAATTGCATTGTATCGTGACTCGTTCAGAAAATAGTTGTCCCAGACCATCACTATCTCGCTGCGTTTGATCAAGGCTAGCGGCATAGTCTATGTCTTCTTGTGTTGGCGAGGGCAGTTTAAATTGCTTCGCGCAACGCGTTTTCTCATTCGCAATCACATTGACTGCATCGGCTGAATGGTGATTCATCGCGACATAGTACGTCGGATCGAATACCGACCATGTGATTGCTTTTCCTGCTAATTTTACGGGAGTATCAAACGCAAAGATTTGCTTGAGTTTGAGTTTTCCTTGCTCTGAATATGGCTCAAACTTCGCGTAAACTGGCTTGCTCAGCGGTATGTCGATTTTGTCGAGCTGTAAACTCGAAAAATACTTGTATGGCTTAAGATTAGTAACCATATCTTGGGCCAACATTTCGAGTCCGAGCATTTCATTCTCGTATTCTTTCGTAACGGTTTCTAGTGCTATGCGTGAATAGACTTCATCAAACTCCCAAAGTTGCGTGATCTCAATGAGATTTCCGTCTGCATCAAGCGTGAGTGTTGTCTGCACATCTATCCAAGAGTGAGGGTGTGCATGTGCGACCGAAACCCAAATTACAGTGCTCAACAAAAAACGAAATACTACTTTCAACATGTCACGGCTTAGCAAGATAATCGTTAGGGGCACATCTTTACTCATGCCCTAGGCGGATGCAATCTCTTAAGTGGCCATGCAATGTGCATATTTAACAGTTCTAAACACTAAACATTTGTAAGCTGAATGTTATTGTCATCTTGCTCTGTTAATATGCGCATCGTCATAAATAAAACAAGCGGTATTTGAATGAGCGGTAAGCCAAAACTTCTTTGGGTGAATGTCCTGTTTTTCGTTATAACTGGGCTGTTTGCAGCAGTTGTTGTGCCTTGGTATGGCTTTGTTGAGGGCTACGATATATTCCAGGTCGTGGCAGCTCTCTTGTGTATGGGTTTTTGTGGAATGTCGATTACTGCGGGTTATCACCGTTTGTGGTCTCATCCTACCTATAAAACAAAACCTTGGATTCGTGTTGTTTATGCCATAGGCGGGGCTTTCTCGATTCAAAATAGCGCTTTGCACTGGGCATCTGACCACCGTATTCATCACCGCTATGTCGATCAAAACGATAAAGACCCGTATTCCGCAAAAAAAGGTTTCTGGTTCTCGCACATGGGTTGGATGTTGCGTGATTATAATCGCGAAACCTATAACGATTACTCTAACGTTCCTGATTTAAAGCGCGACCCTGTTGTGATGTGGCAGCACCGCAATTATTTGAAGTTAGTCGTGCTGACAAACTTCGGTATTCCTTTTGTAATTGGTGTTTGGCATGGCGATATTATTGGCACCATGTTGATCGTTGGCTTTTTACGTCTTGTGCTCTCTCAACAAGTGACTTTCTTTATTAATTCGCTCGCACACTATTGGGGTAGCCAACCTTATACTGATAAGAATACCGCACGTGATAACGGCATTGTGGCTTACTTGACCTATGGAGAGGGCTACCACAACTACCATCATTGTTTTCAAACAGATTATCGCAATGGCATCCGCTGGTGGCATTACGACCCAACTAAATGGTTCATATTTACCCTGAGTAAATTGGGTTTAGCGAGCAACTTAAAACGCTGTGACGAACATAAGGTCGCCAAAGCAAAAGCAGAAATGGCGATGAAAAATCTTAATGAGAAACTGCGTTTTCATGCCGATGCCGAAGAGATTAAAGCGAAGTTGCAAGCAAAGTTTGATGAACTAGTTGAAGTGATGCATCAAACCAAAATCGCACGACTTGAATGGCTTGAAGCTAAGAAGTGTGAAGTGCGCGAAGCCTACGAGAAGTCTGAAGCGATGAAGCGATATCAAGAACTTAAAGACGCGATGCAACAGCAACGTGATGAGTGGAAGTTACTTCTCGCACAATATGCGTAAACGCTCAGTTATTTTAGTCAAAGATGTACAAGGGAAAAATTGATCATGCTTATTTTGCGTAAACGCATTCGGTCTCTATGCCTATGCTTCGTTGCCTTGTTTGCATTGAGTGCGTGCAGTAATGATGAATCTACTTCTGCGAATACCTTACCAGAAGGTGCAGAGTTGGAGCGTGATTATTCTCCTAGTATGGGGCCTGCTGATGCGCCAGTGACGATCGTTGAATTTTTAGATCCCGCGTGTGAAGCCTGCCGAGCATTCTATCCATATGTAAAAGAAATTATGAAGCGCCATCCGCAAGACGTGCGTTTAGTGCTTCGTTATGCACCGTTCCATCAGGGTTCGGATACGGTAGTACGAATGCTGGAAGCTGCGAGTCAACAAAATGTATACGTTCCAGTTCTAGAGGCGCTATTGATACAACAACAAGAATGGGCATCACACCATGCACCTAATCTAGATCGCGCGTGGGAAATTGCTGCTGCCGCGGGGCTAAATATCGAGAAAACAAAAGCGATCATCGATTCGCCGGAAATGAATGCATTGATCGTGCAAGAGGGTAAAGATCTTCGCGCGTTCAAAGTAGATAAAACGCCAACCTTTTATGTAAATGGTCTCGCGCTTGAAAAGCACAGTCCAGATCATCTGTATCAGTTAGTATTAGATCAGCTTAAATCCGCTGAGTAATACGCCAGTTTTCATCTAAACTTCCAATACAAATCTTATTGGGAGTTTATGATGCAAACGATGCCTCATCACTATACGGTCTCTGCCAATTCAGAGTCTGATTCAACGGTAAATCTCGAAGCTGACGGTCTCAGCGCAATCGAATCGATGCCGCCGCCTGAATTTGGTGGGCCAGAGGGTTATTGGTCTCCTGAAAGCTTGCTAGTTGCTTCGATGGCGGATTGTTTCGTCTTGACCTTCAAAGCAATCGCGCGTGCTTCGAAGCTAGAATGGACTAATATCTCATGCGAGGTCGTGGGTACCTTAGGTCAGGTAGATCGCGTGACTCAGTTTACCCAGTTTGATTTGAAGGTTACGGTCGATGTGCCTTCTGGTACTGATTCTGAGAAAGTTGAGCGTATTGCCGAGAAGTCTGAAAAAGGGTGTTTAGTGAGTAACTCTTTAACTGCTAATAAAGTGCTTAACGTTGTGGTGAACGTATAAGTATTTAATTCAAGTGAAAGGAGATTCGCGTGATTAAGTTTATTTTCGTCGTTAAAAGAAAGCCTGATATATCTTCGCAAGAATTTCGAAAGTGTTGGCACGATGCAAACTTTGTCTCCTTAGTGACAGAGGTTGGCAAATTGTTGGGTGCAAGTGATTTCCACATGAGCTTGGTTTTGGATGTCGACTTTAATAAAGAATTAAACGCGGCAAGAGGCGTTGAAGAAACGGCCTTCGATGCGGTGATGGAATACGTGCTTCCTAGCTCGAAAGATCTGAATGCGATTATGGAGTCTGATGCATTTAAAGAGGTCTTTGCCGAGTTGGAAAAGATTGAAGCTGCATTCATTGATTTTCATCATTCGCAACGGTGTTTCATCGAACACCATGACCCCATCATTCCCTGATCAACAGAGAGGTAATATAGGCGCGTTTATAAACCATCTCGCCTTTCACGATGATTCACAGTCATCGACAATGTTTTACTATTGATTCCACTACTGAGGCGCTACATTCGCCACTGATTCATTTCCATTTATTTGTGGCATTGAGTAGGCAAGGAGAGACGCTCAGTCCTTCAGTTGCTTACTGCACTTATCTTATTTTGCTATCGAGTTTGAAGTAGTTTGAAGCTCGGGAAGACCACTACGCCAAAGGGCTCTTTATGCATCCGCAATGGATGTTTGCTTCGAGGGCGTACGTCAAAAGGTGCTATCAGCACTTTTTAAAGGAACACGAGAAATTATTCAGTAATGGCTCTGATGAGTTTTTCGAACTGCTTTATGTATTCATAAATTTCGATTGGCGCTGAACTGTCTGGCACGCAATGACCAGTCATTCTGAGCTAATTCCTTATTTCATGAGGTAAAGACGTGTTACTAAGCAAATATTTCATTGGGAATATCGGTGTTCAAGTGGTCATAGCGATGCTTGTCGGCACGATGGTCGGTATCGCAATGGGACCAGATGCCTCCATGTTTTCGCCGCTTGGCGCTATTTTTATTAATCTGATCAAAATGCTCGTTATTCCTTTAGTGGCGGTCGCATTGGTAGCCGGCGCAGCAGGTTTGGGTAAAAGTGCAAACGCGGGCAAAGTGGGCTTAAGTACGCTTGCATTTTTTGGTGTGACTTCAGCCTTAGCTGTGACATTAGCATTAGGCATGGGTGCGATATTTGGCCCAGGCTTAGGGATTGATGTCTCATCGATAGAAGGAATGCTTTCTTCCGAGTATGCCGATCAAGGTCAGTTGCCAACGTTCTGGGCAACGGTGATTGGAATGATTCCGACGAATATTTTCCAATCATTGAGTGATGCGAATATTCTTCAAATCTTGGTGTTTTGTTTGTTCTTCGGCATTGCTTTGTCAAAGCAAGAGGCCGAAAGACGCGAGCCCATATTGAATGGTGTGAATACAATTGTTGGTAGCTTGGTCTGGATGATTAACAAAATCATGCTCATCGCACCGCTCGGTGTATTTGGCTTGATGGCCGAAGCGGTTGGAACATTCGGCTTCAGTGCTTTGATGGTTGTGTTTAAACTGTTTGTTGTTTACGTGGCCGCGATTCTTATCTTTGGTTTTATTGTTTACCCATTGTTGGTGCATGTATTATCAAAAACGTCTGCTCGAAAATTCTTGGTAGCAATGAAAAAGCCCCAAGCGATCGCGCTATCGACATCATCCTCTATGGCGACTTTGCCTGTCACAATGGAGACAGTTGAAAACGAACTTGGCGTGAAAAATTCAACGGCATCATTTGTGTTGCCATTGGGCGCAACCGTGAATATGTCTGGTAATGCTATTTACTACGGCCTTGTCGCGATCTTCTTTGCGCAGTTATTTAATGTGGATCTTTCACTGACTGCATATGTGGCGATCGTACTCACATCTACCTAGGGTGCTGTTGGTCAAGCCGGTGTACCAGGGCCTTCATTCTTAGTGGTTGCGGTATTGCTAGCGGCGGGTATTCCTATCGAAGGTCTACCTTTGTTGTTCGCACTTGATCGCATCTTCGACATGATTCGCACTGCCTTAAACATAACTGGCGATGCGGCATGTGCATTGATTATTGATGCGATTGCGGAAGTAGAACCTTCAGCAGTAGTTGTCGAAGCATCTAAGTAATAAAACCTCCTCTGCGCTCTCATGCGAACATGGCTGTACAGTCTTGTCGTATGGGGCGCTTTTGCCTGTGATACATTTATTCTTATTAAATATTCAGATAGTGTTATCTACCTGATTAGATGATGATTTTTAATCTGGCGCATTTTTTAGCTAGACGGAACTGTTGGTATAAAATTTATACTCTTGTATAAAAAATAGCAGAGGAAGAGATGATGAAAGCACTAGGTATAACGGCGATGATTTTCGCGATAATCGCTATTCTCGTTCCAATTGCCGGTCCATACCTAACGTTAGTATGCGCATTGTTAGCTGCTTTTGCTGCAGGCCCAGGTTTAACTTTCGGTATTGTCGCTATCTTGCTTAATCTGTTGAACGTTATCTTTCTCTCTCCCTCTCTATGGCTCACCGCGGGTATGGTTAGTGCAGATCAGTCGAATAATAGCGACGCAGTATTAGCCGGTATCGGAGTGATTTTTGTAGGAGCTCAAGTTGTTGCGTTAATAATTTTATCGATAGTACATATGTTGTGGAAGAAATCTGTATAGAACTCAACATCACATTTATCAGCGATGTTGCTCGCCTTGAAAGTAGCTCGGTATTTTGTTTTTGATTTAATCCAGAGAGTTATTTATTTTGAATAAAATCGATCCCAAGAAACTTTTGAATAGTAAGTGGACAGCCGTCAGACCGTTAAATAAAGAGAAGCATTTTATGGTTGCGGAAGTTGAGTTTGATGAAGAGGGAGAAGTTATCCATTGTTTGCTAGAAGCTATCATTTCTAGGCGGACTGCAGCGATCGATTGGAGGCAGCTTCGAGATAAAACACTTTGGAAGCAGGGTTGGAAATAATCGTAGGGAGCCTTTTATGAGCGAGCAAAACATCACGGATTCATCGGTTTTATAGCAACGAGTTTGGATGGCTATATCGCACGAAAAGATGGCAATCTCGATTGGCTAGACAAGGCCAATGCTATCGTCCTCGAGGGCGAAGATTGCGGCTTCGTTGATTTTATTTCTACGGTTGATGTTTTGGTGATGGGTAGCAATACCTATGCGAAAGTGTTGTCTTTTGGTACTTGGCCTTATGAGGTCCCAGTGATTGTTCTAAGCCAACGAGATCTTAGCGTTCCTAATGAGTTATCCGACAAGATTACTATCAGTAAAGAAGCTCCAGAAGATCTGGTTCAGCGCTTATCTGCCGAAGGAAATCAGCGTTTATATATTGATGGTGCTTCGGTCATTCAAAGCTTTTTGTCTAAAGGATTAATCACAGATATGACGATCACAGTCGTTCCTGTATTAATTGGTGAAGGAATTAGTTTGTTCGGCCATACAGAGCAAGATATTGAGCTTGAGCATGTTTCGAGCAAGGCCTATGACTTTGGCTTTACCCAAATAAAGTATCTTGTGA
>NZ_LWFH01000999.1:0-1524 GCF_001635725.1 Oleiphilus sp. HI0066 | reverse complement strand
GTGAGCGAACCATTACGATTGACTGTGATGTGATTCAGGCTGATGGCGGAACGCGTACAGCCTCTATTACGGGCGGGTGTGCAGCACTTGGCGTGGCGTTAAATGGATTGGTCGAAGCAGGCAAGTTAAAGGAATCTCCGCTTAAGCAAAAAGTGGCTGCAATTTCGGTTGGCATTTATGAAGGTGAAGCTGTCCTTGACTTGGACTATCCAGAAGACTCTGCTGCTGAAACCGATATGAATGTCGTGATGACAGATAAAGGTGGTTTTATTGAAGTGCAGGGCACAGCTGAAGGTGAAGCATTTGAGCAGAAAGAATTTGACGCAATGCTTGCTTTGGCACGCAAAGGCTTAGGGGAAATTTTTGAGCTTCAACAGGCGCTTTTAGACGGTAACGCATAGTACTGAATTGTCAGAACTTAGCTACGTTCGCAGACTAGAGCGAAGTGTCGTGATGCGCTTTGCTCTTAATCTAAAAATGGGTGGTATTCTGATCTAAGTTGCAGAGTAACCGCGAGTGAAAAGAAGATTTAAATGAAGGGTAAGAGTTAGCGTCCGTGCTAATTCTCAGTTACATGATGATGTCGTAGTCGATGATCACTGGAGCATGATCTGAAAACCGCGTGTCGTAGTCGATAAAACCATCTTCAATGACATTGCTGACCGTTGCGCTAGTGATTTGAAAGTCTGTTCGAATCCCTGCTTCGCTTTGCTCTTCACCAGCCTCTTTTGGCCAATATGTGTACTCACCTTTGTGTTTGTTGACCTGACGAAAAGCGTCGACATAGCCGAGTTCGTCAAAGCTTTTATCAAACCACTCGCGTTCATGCGCTAGAAATCCGGCCGCCTCTCGGTCGTGGTAGTACTTGCTCGCATCGGTGACTTGATGGGCTGATTGGAAGTTTCCGGTATAAATGAACTGTCGGCGCTTACGCAGACATTTTTCAAGATGGTCTTGGAATACTTCCATGAATTTATCTTTATCTTCTTGCTGTTCAGCGTTGTGCATAGCTCCGGGGGCAAGCATTGAGGCTACGCTGACGTTATCAAAGTCTGCTTGAATAAAGCGGCCTTGGCGATCTGCTGGTTCGTAAGCGAAACCATACATAATGGCTTTAGGGAAGTGGCGCGTATATATGGCAACGCCGCCATCTTCTGGAAACTCGGCATCAAGGAAGTAAACTTCGTAACCTGGTGGGTGGTAAATGTCATCATCAAAGTCGTAGACTTTACCGCGAATGTCTTGGACGCAAACTACATCGGCATCGATTTCTTGCATCCATTCATAAAAACCTAGTTCAGCAGCTTGCTTCAAGCCATTTACGCTGATTGATACTACACGCATATCTGCCCCTTAATTTGAACGCGTGGTATGATACTCAATTCACATTTTTTGAAAAGAAATAACCGAAAATATTTACATTAAGGCTTTATCTATGTCGTCGAACCAAACTCTTAAACCACATCAACGTGAATTTATTGAATTTGCCCTTCAAAAAAATGTTCTTAAGTTTGGCGAGTTTAC
>NZ_LWFH01000998.1:0-1572 GCF_001635725.1 Oleiphilus sp. HI0066 | reverse complement strand
AATTATTTGGTTAGATAAATCTTTCTGATATCCAGTAACCTCGAAATCCTTCAATTCCAATTTAGTCTTCAAAACGTTTAAGTAAGCCAATGGCGTATATTTAGCAATATCAGAAAAATACATCAGATTGTCTTTGTCGCTAACTCCACTTGGTTTTTTCTCCCAAGGCATGGAAAGCGAGGGGATAATCGAGAGAAAGCAAATTGATATGGACAACACGCAGAGTACTGCTACCACAATCAAATATATCAGGCATGCACCTTTTGGCTCGTAAGAGTTTATAAGCCTGCTTATTCCGAAAATGAGAGCACCATTGCAAGCAATGAGTGTTGCTGATTTTGCCTCGGCAAACTTCAACCAATCATTAATATTTGAGAATATATCTTGTAGTTTCTCGTCCATACTATATTTCTTCAGTGAATTCTAACGCCCGCATTTGAGGCTGGTTTGGAGCGCAGCGGAAGACCAGTCCGCCAACAGCGCTTGTTAAATGCCGAACTCAACTAGCCCACCAGATTTACGTAGAAAATCCTCGCCAACCAACATTGGATGATATTTCATGCCGCCAGTAAGGGTATCTGCATGGGTCGCGATTAAGCCGCCAATACCTTCTTCCTTCTTGTTCAAGATTGCATAGCTGGTAGGTAACGAAAAATCCATAATCTCCATAGTGGGCAATGTTAACCAAGCATGTATATTTAAAGATGAACCATTGACCCCTGATTGTAATACTGTTTTAAGATCCTGTTCGCTTTGATGGAACATTAAGCGCTCAACGGTTTCTACATACCCGATTGTAAAATAGCATGCTGTATCAAATAACTCTGCTATTACATCAGCCAACCGGTAGTGAATTGATAGGCATTGAGCCACAACTTCTTCAACACCAATTTCACCAACTGTATCTCTCAATACATAAGGAAACTTTTGCATTTTCTCATGGGTAAGCAGTACGCCCTCAGAAAATATGATTTCCGGACATATCAAATTAAACTCTTTTGTTCTCAATACTGCCTTTTCGAACTCTGATTTATACACGGTGCCTCCTTGGCATTTAACATTTGTATAGTGAGCCCCCCCTCATATGTATGACAGGTAGTCTCTTTCCTTTCCCATATACTACGATGTTTTTAAAAGAAAAAACTCGAATCTCGCTCATTTCTTTATCACACATATGAGGGGTCACGTATGTAGAAATAGTGAGGGGTCTCGTATGTAACCCACAGAATAACTCAAAACTTTGATTTCATTCGATTTTTCATGTTCCCTCGGGTGCTAAACGAGCACAATTCACTTCCTTGCGTGGTTTAAACAAGCACGCTCAATAGCGCTTTGATTACCTAAGACTTATGTGAGTAAAGAGCTTTCGATGATTTCTACTTTCCTATTGAAGCAGGCATAGGCAAGGGAACTGAACCAAGGTCGCCTAATGTCTATTTTCGGGCATTGAGAACACGCTTCACTGTCCGGTACAACAGTGGGGATGGAAGTTTATATATCCGTTTCATTTTCCAAGCATCAGCAAGCGGCGAAAGAAACTAGCGAGTAATAGCCTTCACGTACATCTTCCCG
>NZ_LWFH01000997.1:0-2111 GCF_001635725.1 Oleiphilus sp. HI0066 | reverse complement strand
CAAGTGTTGATAGGCGCTGTGACTGGGATCAAAGGTGTACGACCCGTCGGCATTTAGCGTAAAACCGTCTATGGTCGGTGCGGTGTAGGTGGCCGTTTCATGGGCATCGGCATCAGTTGAGGTAATGTTGCCAGAGATCACACTGCCATCTTCAGCCGCACTCTGTGCTTGAATATGGTTGAGCACCGGATTATCGTTGGTGCCTGTCAGCGTGATTACCAAATTCTGGGTGTCGGTCCCACCACTGCCATCTGTCACAGTAACTGGGATGGTGATGGTTTGCGTGTCGTCTTTTGCTAAACCATTGTAAGCTGCATTGCTTGGGTCAAAGCTGTATGTACCATTTGAGTTGAGTGTAAATCCAGCGACATTTGCAGTAGTTGTGTAGGCCGCAGTGTCACCCGAATCGACATCCGTTGAGGTAATGGAGCCCTGAGTCATCGTTGCGTCGCCCTCAGTGGCGGTGCGCGCCGTAATGGTATTGATCACAGGGTCATCATTGCTACCGCTAATGGTCACAACGATGTTATGTGTCGTACCGTCTGCGCTTTGTACTTGAATAGTGTCAGTCAGGCTATTAGTCGTGCCAGAACTACTTGTACCAAGGGCTTGTACATCCGCATTGTTGTTATCGAGGTCATACGTCCAGCTGCCGTTAGAGCTTAAATGCAACACACCATGTGCGGTCGTAATATCACCATCCTGAAAGTGAGCTTGTCCGTCATCTTTATCAGTGATGCTCAAGCTGCCTGTTGCTTGCAGCGTTGTTTCTTCGGTAACAGAGCCTGAGTCCGTGCCACCAATGACTGCGGCATCCGCGGTTCCATGAACTGTGATAACGAGATTCTGCGTGTCAGAAACACCGTCTTGGTCAGTCACCGTAATAGGGATAGTGACGGTTTGGTCTGTACCTGCGGCCAAGTGTTGATAGGCGCTGTGACTGGGATCAAAGGTGTACGACCCGTCGGCATTTAGCGTAAAACCGTCTATGGTCGGTGCGGTGTAGGTGGCCGTTTCATGGGCATCGGCATCAGTTGAGGTAATGTTGCCAGAGATCACACTGCCATCTTCAGTCGCACTCTGGGCTTGGATCTGATCCAGGACAGGCGCATCGTTAGTCCCGGTTAAGGTGATGACAAGATTTTTCGTGTCACTAGCTCCAGCCAAATCTGTAAGAGTTACCGGAATTGTAATTGTTTGCACATCGCCTTGGGCTAAATGATTGTAGCTGCTGTGACTGGAGTCAAAGCTATAGCTACCATCTTGTTTCAGCACAAAACCGTCGACACTCGGGGAAGAAAAGCTAACTCGGTCGTGGTTATCTATTTCATGGACAAAGATTGTTCCTGTTGTTAGCGTCGTATCGCCTTCATGTGCTGCTTGAGCTGTAATAGAGGTGATCTCCGGCGCATCGTTAGTGCCCGTCACGTCAATCGTTATCGTTTGCTGTACCGGTGTGCCGCTGCTGTCTGTGGCCGTGACAGTAAAGTGTTCTGTCACCTGTTGATTGGCATCTAGGATATCTGTCGCATGGCTTGTATTGTCCAGTTGATAATGCCACTGTCCCTGTTGATCAATACTCAACTGACCATAGCGGCCCTGCCCCTGAACCACTTGCCAGCTGAGGGTATCGCCCGTGTCTGGATCGGTTACGTTTAACGTACCAGTGGCATCGGCATTGCCACTGGTTCCATCGCCCGCCTCTATTACAGCACCGGTGCTAGTCCCCGCAATTACCGGCAAGTCATTGCTGCCGGTCAAGGTAATATTAAGTTGATGTGCAGTGCCGTCTGCCGTGTGAACGGTTAATAATTCATGCTCTACTTGTCCTGCTAATAGCGATTGAGACTTGGCTCCGTCAAGTGTGTAAGACCAGTTACCACTTACATCAATATGTGCAGTACCAAATGTGCCCACAATCGTTTCTGGTTTAAAGCTAGACTCGCCATCATCTTTATCAACGATATGTAATTGGCCGGTTGTTAATTGACCACTATCTTCAACCACTTGTCCTGTCGACACGCCACTAATCGTCGCCGCATCATTCGTGCCGGTAATCGTGATGCTTGACGTCTGTGCAGTAGCCCCACCACGCGAATCGTTCACCTGAT
>NZ_LWFH01000996.1:0-1594 GCF_001635725.1 Oleiphilus sp. HI0066 | reverse complement strand
CAGAATCCAAAGGAGCACTTCCTTGGTCTTGCCCATCAACATCACCGTCTCGAAAAGGTAGCGACTCGTATCCATCTATTGTTATACCTGCCGCCGGAGAGCCCGCAACATTCAAAAGAGCCTCAGCAGATTCTGCCGATACAGCAGACACGGAATCTAGCGCTCCTTCGGATAGCAAATCAAAGGCATATGAATTTTTAAGAGGAACGAAAACAAAAAGAATAATGCCGACACGGCAAGAACAACACTTAATGCATCGGCAGAGATCAATCATGAGCTCACCTCGCAATATTTATTTAGACCAGAGTTTGGTTCAATTTTTGACTTTTAACAAGGAACGAACACTAATTTTCTACTAGCAGCTTATATAGATCTTTTTTATTCAAGGCATAATGCTCAGCCACAAGAGAAGCCGCTTTTTTGGGAGGCAATTCTTTTGCCAAAGACAAAAGTAAAGCACGTGCCTCTGGCGTTATTTCGCTAGAAGCATCACTCTCCTGAACACCTTCAACCAAAAGAACGAACTCACCACGACGCTGGTTTTCGTCTTCATTCAAGCTCGACAAAACGTCTTCAACGGTACCAACAAGAAAAGTTTCAAACGTTTTCGTTAACTCACGAGCCAAACATATATTTCTAGCCGGCAACTCGTCACACAGAGCTTTCATCGTATCCATAATTCGATGGGTCGATTCGTAAAATATCGTTGTCCGTTGCTCATCGACCAATGCTGCCAACTGTTCTCGCTTCGCTTTTTGCTTAACAGGTAAGAAACCTTCGAAGGAAAATCGAGCACTCGCGACCCCAGATGCACTTAGTGCGGCAATCAACGCACATGCACCCGGAACAGGTAAAACCTTTACACCCTGTGCCCGCGCCTGAGACACCAGCACATAGCCTGGATCTGAAATCAGGGGCGTGCCTGCATCAGAGACCAACGCTACGCTCTTTCCTTGATTAACCAAACCAACGAGCTGATCAACCCGTTCTCGCTCATTATGCTCATGCAGGGAGAGCATTTCTTTCTGAATACCTAGATGAGACAACAACTTCTTTGTATGCCTTGTATCTTCCGCCGCGATCAGATCGGCATTCCCAAGAACTTCGATCGCTCGCTGAGAAATATCGCCTAAATTACCAATAGGTGTGGCAACAATATAAATAGCGCTTTCCAAATTTGTTATCCTCGCTCTAGAATTACCGTATGATAACAGCTTCGTTCCTCCTACTGCATTCAACATGATTAGAATACCCCTAAGATTTCTGACGCTCTCACTCTCAATTGGCTTAATCATTGCCGGGTGCAGCAGTCAGCCCAAGACCATAACTGGCGGGAAATCTCCTGAACAAGAAATCAAACCTTTAAGCGTTGGAGAACAGTATCTTCAAGATGCAAAAGCGCAAACATCCGAAACCCAAAAGAATCGATATTATTTAAACGCTGCACAAGCCTTTCTTGAGCAAGGCTATTACACACAAGCGCAACATGCTTTACAGAACGTACAAACGCAGAGCTTAACATCAGACGAAATTTCCACTTATAACCTGACGTTAATTGAAACATCTCTTCAAACAAATAATGTCGAAACTTTAA
>NZ_LWFH01000995.1:0-3384 GCF_001635725.1 Oleiphilus sp. HI0066 | reverse complement strand
TGGTAGATGCTAATCACTTGCTCTTTAGTCAACTCTCCGGCTGCAAGCTTGCTATTAATTTCCTCGTGGAATTTAACTAGCTCTGGACCTGTTTCGTAAACCTTGTCCATGATCGGGTTAATCTTTGACTGCCAAGTTGCCCAGATATAAATGATTGCTATCAAAGGAATTAGTGCATAAAAGATTCTTTCGAGTTTCTTAATCATAGTGGACCATAACGCTTGCAGCAGCGGAGAGCGTAGCGAATCCGTTGGCTGCACTTGTTAAATGTTGGTGCTAAAGTACACATTATATTCGCTTACACCATCTTTTATGGTGTTGACCAAGTCATCTGTATCTCTACGAAATAAGAAGTCAGTACCAGGCTTTTCTATTAGAACTGTTTTCTTGTTTATGGAGCGTTCACCATCCCACTTGACGAATGCAAATACTCCATCTTCTTGAATCTGATCTAATTTAGATAAAAGTTCCTCTAATTCCATAGTTTATCCATAAAGACATTTAACAGTTAATTCTACGTACCCGATACGGGTATCACTTTTCAATTAGGTTAACACCTTCGGAACGATCAATTCATTAATAATCATAGACTTATGAGACTTACGTTTTTTTAAATTGCGCACACTCTTTAGCAAATGCGTATTGAATACGCATTTGCTAATTCATTACCCCTTTAAAATCAGAGCTTTGTAAGAATAAGCAGTGATACCCGCCCCTCGTGCGGTTATCACAGGAGACCTGTAGATATAATTTGAACCAACACAACTCGACCTCTCGAAGGAGGTGCGGTCAAAGCGTTAAGGTCTGCAATCTTCTTCGAAGCGGGCATCGTGAACTGCGAAGCACTAACAGCTGCTTCTGTCTATTTGCGAATGGAAAACCAATGTCCGCTTTTCATTCATTTGAGAACAAATAGGCGGCATATATCTCTTAGTTAAAAAGATTAATTGTGTGCGTTATGGGTTGAGGAATGTTCCAAACGTTCTGCCAGCCATACTTTTATAATCGACTGACGAGTAACTCCCAAACGCGACGCTTCTTTATCCAAAGAATCAATCATCCATGTTGGAAAATCTACATTGACCCGCCTTTGTTCTTGATTTGGACGCCTAATAGACGACAAATCAAACTCGTTTAAAACATCAGCATTGTTGTCATCAAAATTTTTGTCTAGATCTTTAGCTTTCATATAAAGCTACCTCCACTTCGCGAGAACGCCTCACTGATATAATTCGTATATTCTTTGAGCGATAGGTAATGATTGCTGACCAGTGCTTCGACCCTATTTTGCCAATAACTAATGATCTTGGTTCTTCTGTTGATTTTGCATCAAGCTCAACAAACCTCACATCTCGCCACAAGTCCTGTGCGGTGACAAAATCAATCCCGTGTTTCTCAAGATTGGATTTACTTTTCTTTGGATCAAATTCGAAAGAATACATAGTGTATAAAAAATATACCTAAATTGACGTATAAGCAATATATAACCGTAATATTCTCTTAAGTAACGCGCATCTAAACGAAATAATGATTTCTCCAAAAGAGTTCTCTATGTCCGCTTTTCTTCTGAAGCTGTATTACATACTTAAAGCAATAAAGGTCTGCTCATGTCTATTTACGAATGGAAAACCAATGTCCGCTTTTCATTCTAAAAAGACCTAATAACTGATTTCAAAAGTATACGAAGTAGTTCGCTCGAAGAAATTGGACTAGCAATTAATTGCGGGAACCGATAGTCGCCATGACTTTGAAATCTTCAGGGTTTGTGACTCTAGCACACCGCTTTTTGAAACAATTTTTGGAGTAACAACGTATTTTGTATCGAAAGGGATCTCGTATGTATAGATACTTAAAAATCCTGGACGTAAACTCGTCAAGCCGCAACCTATTTCACTCCAAGACGTTGAACATTCTTCCAAAGACACCTCCGCAGATGGGGAGACCTTTATTTCTGTTGAGGAGCCTTCATAAGGGATGGATGCATGCGTTGAGATATTGAAACGTAGTTTAGAATCAACTACAACTAAGGAGTATCGAGCGGAGATCTCATCAATTTTATAGTCCCAAATATTAGTCCCGCTGCGTCCACATGTTAAATCATTAGGATTATCTCCTACTTTGCCCGTTACCTCGTAATACAATTCAAAAGTAGCACAACCATTTAAAATTAAGATCAAGGCGTATGCCAGAAACCATTGAAGGACTTTATGTTTATTTATATTGCTCATACTTCTCTGTCTAGACGTAGATCTATTGTAAAAGACGGGCCTATTTATTTTCGGTAAGAAGTTCTTTAACCACCGGCTTATTAACTTCCATAGTTGAGACTAACAACCTCTTAAACAACGCAGCCTAAACCTTATATATGCAACATGGATATCTCTGATTCAAAGAGAACTTTACGTCCGCTTTTCATTCTTAGTACGTATTAACGCCGCCAGCAGCGGCCGAGTGAAACGAGGTCCAGCCCCAGCTTGCTGGGGCGAGCTGGCTGGCCTTGTTATGGTTTTATTATTTGTTGTTTATACTCCAGATACCTGGGCCTTTTGCTGCAATATAGAGAAACGCAAAGCAATAGAATGCTGAGATTTCACCACCATTTGCTATCGGGAATGGATTGTTAAGCCCATGCACCATCCAGTAAGCTACAGCCATTGTGCCGCTAGCGAGAAAAGCCGCATACCTTGAATAAAAGCCGACGATTATTAGAGCTCCAGCAATGAGCTCAATAACCGCAGCACTTGTGCTCATTGCGTTCAGCGGATACGGAAAATCGATTGGAAAACCGAATAGCTTTTGAGTGCCATGGCAAAGAAAAAGAAATCCAGCAACTATTCTAAAAGCTGAATAAGTATGCTCAGTATATTTATTCAAGAAATTCATTATATTCTCCTTTGAAGATATAAGGGTCTGAGTTTAGGCGACCATAACAGTGTGTTTAACGAACCCTCCGGTCCGCTAAACACTTTTTATACGTTTTATTATTTTGTGGCAATTTGCTCACCTAACCACTTACTGTAATTTTTAATTGGCTCGCCCAACTCGATATTAAAGTCGTTGTTTCGGATGTATTCAATGCGAGCCTTTTTAGCTATGAATAACGTCCGTTGATTCTCTTCAAGGCACTGCCAATTTTGTGTTGATGAACACTTTTGTTGGCCTTTGTAAATCTTCGACTCTAGCACAGTAGCTCTTGCTTCTGATTTTATTGCGCTCTCGAAACCTAGATAAAAACCATAAGGAAAACCACATAGAGCTAGAACCAAAAGAATATAGTTTTTCATAGAATATGGCTTCGAACCTTTTTACGTATAACAGTGTGTTTAACGAACCCTCCGGTTCGCTAAACACTTTTTATATGCCTTACTCATTTGNTTGACCATA
>NZ_LWFH01000994.1:0-2659 GCF_001635725.1 Oleiphilus sp. HI0066 | reverse complement strand
GCCCTGCTCAACACGCAATGCTACATTATGGATAAGCTCTTGATCTAAACGATCTTTGATATTTCGTGAAGTTACGAACTTGCCTTCGAGACCAGCAAACGGCGAATCGTTTACTT
Source organism: Oleiphilus sp. HI0066 (assembly GCF_001635725.1). Taxonomy (NCBI): domain Bacteria; kingdom Pseudomonadati; phylum Pseudomonadota; class Gammaproteobacteria; order Oceanospirillales; family Oleiphilaceae; genus Oleiphilus; species Oleiphilus sp. HI0066. The sequence goes on along the minus strand of NZ_LWFH01000994.1, from coordinate 2,543 downwards.
GGAAGGTCATGCTTACTGTTGGCTCATCAACACTTAGCGCCGGCAATGCTTCAACATTTGCTGGATCACATAAAGTATCTGAAATGCTTAATCCGTCGATACCATTAATACACACAATATCGCCCGCACTCGCCAAATCAGTATCCACACGATCAAGACCATGATAACCCTTCACGTTAAGAACCTTACCTTTACGCTCGTTGCCATCTGCTTGCTTAACAATAACTTGCTGATTAGGCGACAGCGTTCCGCGCGTGATGCGTCCAATACCAATAACACCTACATATGAATCATAATCCAATGCAGAGATTTGCATTTGGAAAGAACCCTCAGGGTCAACTTTTGGCGCTGGAACTTGATCAACGATCATTTGAAACAATGGCGTCATGTCTTCTGCCATTTCTTCCGGATCATCTCCCGCAATACCATTCAATGCAGACGCATAAATCACAGGGAAGTCTAACTGCTCATCGGTTGCACCGAGTCGATCAAACAAGTCGAACACCTGATCCATTACCCAATCAGGACGCGCACCCGGACGGTCAATCTTGTTGATAACAACAATCGGGTTCAAACCTTTCTCAAACGCCTTTGACGTTACAAAACGCGTCTGTGGCATCGGTCCGTCTACTGCATCAACAAGAAGTAGTACAGAATCAACCATAGAAAGAACACGCTCTACCTCACCACCGAAGTCGGCGTGCCCAGGAGTGTCCACAATATTAATACGGTAATCATTCCATGTAATTGCTGTGTTCTTAGCAAGAATGGTAATGCCACGCTCCTTCTCTTGATCGTTCGAGTCCATAATTCGCTCAGCACCTTCATCTTTACGATCTAAGGTACCGGACTGACCTAACAAGCCATCAACCAGGGTAGTCTTACCATGGTCAACGTGCGCGATAATGGCGATATTTCTAAGGTTCTCAATCACAACAGCAATTCCCAAAAATTTGAGGGTTAAAAAATCGGACGCGGAGTATACAGCAAGCAAATGAAGATGGACATCAAATGTACATTTATTTGCAATCCTACCCAAAACAACGAATGCACCAAATTGACCCTGCAAGAAGCCATGCGCACCATTAAGGCGCAATAAAAACCTTTGTAAAATTCCAAGAAATTCCTAATTCGTTGTTTATACTCAAAAAATAGAGCCTCTTAACTTTTGGCAAGATGCTTGCATATCTAGTGAACCAAAAGCGGGCACACCCCGTGAAACCCTATAAATAGGTTGCCTAGCGTGTTACGCTGCTGCCAATTTTATAGGCGCGAGTACGAAATAAGCCCCAAAGAACGCTTATTGCGTCAATAAAACAACAGTTTGCGACAACAAACATCTGCAAAGGTGATAACAATCGTCGCAGACCGAAATACAAGAACGACCTCTTTGGTGTTCGAAAACATCCGTTAAATGGAGTAAATATAATGTCAGAGAAAACTCTGGGCCTGATCCAAGAAAATGAAGTAACGTGGGTAGACCTTCGCTTCACAGACACACGTGGTAAAGAGCAGCACGTAAGCATCCCTTCATCTGAAGTTGACGAAGACTTCTTCGAAGAAGGCAAAATGTTTGACGGTTCATCTATCGCTGGCTGGAAAGGCATCAACGAATCAGACATGATCCTTATGCCTGACGACTCTACTTCAGTTCTTGATCCTTTCACTGAAGAAACCACTCTTATCTTGCGTTGTGACATCGTTGAGCCTGCAACTATGCAAGGCTACGAGCGTGACCCACGCTCTGTTGCTAAGCGCGCAGAAGAATACTTGAAGTCTACTGGCATCGCAGACAGCGCATTGTTTGGTCCAGAGCCAGAGTTCTTCGTATTTGACGATGTTAAGTGGAAAGCTGACATCAGCGGTGCGATGTACCAAATCAACTCTGAAGAAGCTGCATGGTCTAGCGACGCAAGCATCGAAGGCGGCAACACTGGTCACCGTCCTGGCGTTAAAGGCGGTTACTTCCCAGTACCACCAGTTGACTCTTTGCACGATCTTCGTGGCGCAATGTGTGCTGCAATGGAAGCAATGGGACTAGTGATCGAAGTACACCACCACGAAGTAGGTACTGCTGGTCAGTGTGAAATCGGCGTTGGTGCGAACACACTTGTAAACAAAGCCGACGAAGTTCAAATTCTTAAGTACTGTGTACACAACGTTGCACACGCTTACGGCAAGACTGCGACATTCATGCCTAAGCCTCTTGTAGGTGACAACGGTTCTGGTATGCACGTACACATGTCTCTAGCAAAAGATGGCAACAACATCTTCGCTGGTGACGGCTACGCAGGTCTTTCAGACGAGTGTTTGTACTACATCGGCGGTATCATCAAGCATGCTCGCGCGATCAACGCATTCACTAACGCTTCTACAAACTCTTATAAGCGTTTGGTTCCAGGTTTCGAAGCTCCAGTTATGCTTGCATACTCTGCACGTAACCGTTCAGCTTCTATCCGTATTCCATTCGTTAACTCGCCAAAAGCGCGTCGTATGGAAGCTCGTTTCCCTGACCCATCTGCAAACCCATACTTGGCGTTCTC
>NZ_LWFH01000993.1:0-4881 GCF_001635725.1 Oleiphilus sp. HI0066 | reverse complement strand
AATTAGCATGAACAAGCTAATCGAGGAGCTATCAACTCAAGGACTTGCTGAGTTGGATACAGAAATGCGCTGCAGCGCCATGGCCGCAACAGGAAAAACAAAGAAAGGGCTAGAGATTCTAGATAAACTGGATGAGCACTTTGGAAGCTAAGATCAATTGNATTTGTTCTCAAATGAATGAAAAGCGGACATTGGTTTTCCATTCGCAAATAGACAGAAGCAGCTGTTAGTGCTTCGCAGTTCACGATGCCCGCTTCGAAGAAGATTGCAGACCTTAACGCTTTGACCGCACCTCCTTCGAGAGGTCGAGTTGTGTTGGTTCAAATTATATCTACAGGTCTCCTGTGATAACCGCACGAGGGGCGGGTATCACTGCTTATTCTTACAAAGCTCTGATTTTAAAGGGGTAATGAATTAGCAAATGCGTATTCAATACGCATTTGCTAAAGAGTGTGCGCAATTTAAAAAAACGTAAGTCTCATAAGTCTATGATTATTAATGAATTGATCGTTCCGAAGGTGTTAACCTAATTGAAAAGTGATACCCGTATCGGGTACGTAGAATTAACTGTTAAATGTCTTTATGGATAAACTATGGAATTAGAGGAACTTTTATCTAAATTAGATCAGATTCAAGAAGATGGAGTATTTGCATTCGTCAAGTGGGATGGTGAACGCTCCATAAACAAGAAAACAGTTCTAATAGAAAAGCCTGGTACTGACTTCTTATTTCGTAGAGATACAGATGACTTGGTCAACACCATAAAAGATGGTGTAAGCGAATATAATGTGTACTTTAGCACCAACATTTAACAAGTGCAGCCAACGGATTCGCTACGCTCTCCGCTGCTGCAAGCGTTATGGTCCACTATGATTAAGAAACTCGAAAGAATCTTTTATGCACTAATTCCTTTGATAGCAATCATTTATATCTGGGCAACTTGGCAGTCAAAGATTAACCCGATCATGGACAAGGTTTACGAAACAGGTCCAGAGCTAGTTAAATTCCACGAGGAAATTAATAGCAAGCTTGCAGCCGGAGAGTTGACTAAAGAGCAAGTGATTAGCATCTACCAACAAAACACTACGAATGTTCAAAAAGCAGATGAAGACATCATCACGAACATAAAGAGTATTATCTTCAAACTCTTTTCAATATTATCTCTATTTGCATTAATTGGTTCAGCACGTGCAATCTATCTTGAAATCAAACGTAACTGAAAAATATATAACCATAACCAGGCGCTCAAAGCGGCCCAACAAGTTGGGCTTGGACTGTCACTGCTGCGCAGCGCCAGCCCATTAGCGCAGCGTTGATGCGTACTAAGAATGAAAAGCGGACAATAGAATTTGGTGTTTCGAGCCGGTAGGATTTAGTCCGAATTTACAGATCCTACATCATCACGATCTAGATCTACCTGATACTAAATTAATGTACTCAAACAGCTGGTTAATCATCTTCGGTACCCTAATGGATTATTCTAAGTACTCTTACGCGGAGCTTATGCAAGCGCATAGCTCAATTAACAAGGAAAAGTATCCAGAGAACTACGCCAAACTTTTGATAGCGATTGATCAGCTTGAAAAAAGTGACCTTCCTGAACATCAATCACAAGTAGAGCAATTCAAATTAGTCGCGAGTGAAAAACAAAAAAAGCTACCTGCATCTTGGTGCGCCATATTTGCCCTAGTGTGTCTATGGCTAGCCTTCGATACACATATTGATGGATATCATTGGACGAGGCGAGGTGGAGATATAACGCGAGAAGATGATCCGTTTTGGTTCTATCTCTTTGTTGGAATGTATTTATTCGGTGCCGCCTACTCACTTTTACAAATGTTCAACGCTCTAGATCAAAGACATGAAGAAAAGAAATTACGAACTAATGATAGTGAATGATCGATTAAAACAAGTTGCCGACCACCATATAACAGACGGCAGAAAAACCTATTCGAATTGGCTTCAACAAATGAAAAGCGGAAGTAAATAACAACTAGCTGTAGGTGACAAAATGGAAGGGCCGAATTACGAAAACTATTCTCGAATCGAGTTGGAATCTGTTTTACGGAATGTAGATTCCAAAAGATATCCAGAACGAGCGGCGCGAGTCCGTGAGTTACTGAATAAGCCGGGTCATAAACCCGAGATTAGAAAAGAACAGGGGTTTTGGAGAGCGCTCTTGAGCAAAGAGTTGGAATCGGTAGTCGACGCAAAAAAAATACTTAAGGTAACATTCTGCGTCTGCTCTATTCAGCTTATTTTCATTGTTCTGCTGCGGTTATTTTTCCCTGAAATTTATGAAAAGAATATTGCTGTCAGCAGTTTTTTCGAAGTAGTGGCATTTTCTTTTGCTATCATCACGCTAGTTCTAGGATGGTTTGTGCAAAAACAGCATTTGTGGGCCGCTTATTTCCTAATCATATTTATATTGAGCCCTAATTTACTTTTTGCCTTGCTTGACCGATCTCTGCCTGATTTTAGTTTTCTAGACATTTCTTTGGTTATTCTTTTATTTGCATCTATCAAAAGTATCAAATTCATGAGAGCTGAAAGTACAGAGCTATAACTTAATAGAATCAAAAACTTTCAGACAGTTTAATAGAGCCGATTTTCGTCCGCTATTTTGTATCAGGTATTTTCAAAGCCTGTCAGAATAGACCCATAAGAATGAAAAGCGGACATTGGTTTTCCATTCGCAAATAGACAAAAGCCGCTGTTAGTGCTTCGCAGTTCACCATGCCCGCTTCGAAGAAGATTGCAGACCTTAACGCTTTGATCGCACCTGCTTCGAGAGGTCGAGTTGTGTAGGTTCAAATTATATCTACAGGTCGGCTGTGATAACCGCGCGAGCGGCGGGTATCACTGCTTACTCTTATAAAGCTCTGATTTTAAGGAGGTAATGAATTAGCAAATGCGTATTCAGTACGCATTTGCTAAAGAGTGTGCGCAATTTGAAAAAACGGAAGTCTCATAAGTCTATGATTATTAATGAATTGATCCTTCCGAAGGTGTTAACCTAATTGAAAAGTGATACCCGTATCGGGTACGTAGAATTAACTGTTATGCACTAAGAGATCGCAATGGGTAGCAAAATCGCAGGAACATTAAGCTTGTTAGGTGCAGTGGCTCTTATAGCCATATGGTGGGTGTTTCTATTTTCTGCTCGGCCTGACTGCCTAGATTCTGTTCAGCTTGCAATATCATCTGCCAAATACGCGTTGTCTCCAAGCGAGTCAGGTAGCTGGCTATTCATTTTTACTTTGGTTTCAATTTTTGCTTGTATCTTAACGGGTCTAATTCTACTTTTCGGCAAACAAAAAAATCTAGCCATGTACCTAATAGCTATACATGCTGTAGCGGCTGCGTTTATCTATACTTGGTCATTGGTAGTGGCTATCGCATTACCTTTAATCTATTTGGGTAAGGTGCAAAAAAATGCATAACAAGGGTAGGAAAAATCGCCCGCAAAAAACGCGGGCTGGACTCTCTAACGCTCGCCTTTGCTACCGGCGTTATAGGTCTTAAATGGAAACAATTGATAAGCTAATTTTATTTGTAGCCAGTATGGCCGCTTGCTTTACAGTAATCTGGAATATTTTAACTTCTATTGAAGTCTCAAAATTTTCTATATTTAGTACTAAGCAAATGCTTATCTGTTACACACAAATATGGCTTCTACCACTAATTGGTTGCTGGCTTTGCAATCAAAAAATGGATATCAAGCTTACAAAAGCAGACAATGAGTCTGGGGTAAACGATATCCCAGGCTGGCTTGGTACAGGCAAATCAACTAACTCATGTAACGATTGCGATGCTGGTATTGACGAATAAGCCCTATAACAATTTGCCGCATGCCTAGCCACTTCGTGGTTTTGGAGTTGCGTTGCTTCGCACCTCAAGCCCATGGGCAAGGCGTTAATACGTACTAAGAATGAAAAGCGGTCATTGGTTTTCCATTCGCAAATAGACATAAGCGGATGTTTGGTTGTCGCTCATCGACTAGAAATTAATGCGAACTTCTACAAAAGAAGCGGACGTTGTGATCACCAATATTCTCATTTGACGTTCGATAGTCTTATTGATATGGGATATACCGTGCCACACACCAACAAAGGATTGGTGATGCCATCATTAGGAAAGAAGTGGCTAAATAAAATCTAGATAATCTAGACCTATTAGCGACGCTTAAAGCCACTGTAATAAGGCCCAATATAAATGGTATGGGCAACAAAACTAAGACAAACTCCCACTGAGCGGCAGCTGCACCTCTAACAAAGCCAAGCTTTACCTCTAATACGTTTTTGATCATCACATAGACGAAAAAGAATGCAGCAAAATTTAAAACATTAATCAAAACCTTGATTGGTCTGGCGTTACTCATAAAAACCCTGACTGCATGTTCAAATCGTGGAGAGCACACATAAAAGATCTGTTACGTCCGCTTCTCATTCTTAGTACGTATTAGAGCTCGCTATACGGGGAAATTTGAGCCCGCGAAAATTTGTCCGTGTACTGGCGCTGGTTAGGTGGAAGTTGCTCCATCATTGGCCTGTCTCTCTCTCAGATTTAAAAAACTGCCTGAGATTTTCCATGGTTTCTGGTGATAAAGTAAAAATATCTACCCATGATTTTTCTGGCTCTAAGTTTTTTTGGATGTTAGATAAATCTTCTTTGTGAAATTCTCGTAGAAAGTAAATTGATTTCAACGCTGCTTCAGTTTCTCCAGATTCAAGCTGCTCTATAGCTTTATCGATTAATTTTAACTCAGAGAGTTTTACCTCAATTAACTCATTAGCAACAGAGCCATGAACATAATTTCTAGCCGAATCGAACCAAAAGTAACTTAATACCAAAAATAATATTATTGGTATTAAGAACATA
>NZ_LWFH01000992.1:0-294 GCF_001635725.1 Oleiphilus sp. HI0066 | reverse complement strand
TCTACTCCGTCATGGGCATGGTGATGACCTTCATGCTCATCATGTCCATGCTTGTCGTGTCCGTGGTCNTCATGCTTGTCGTGTCCGTGGTCGTCATGCTTGTCGTGTCCGTGGTCGTCATGCTTGTCGTGTCCGTGGTCGTCATGCTTGTCGTGTCCGTGGTCGTCATGCTTGTCGTGTCCATGGTCGTCATGATCGTCGTGTCCGTGGTCGTCATGCTTGTCGTGTCCGTGGTCNTCATGATCGTCGTGTCCNTGGTCGTCATGCTTGTCGTGTCCGTGGTCATCATGATCG
>NZ_LWFH01000991.1:0-716 GCF_001635725.1 Oleiphilus sp. HI0066 | reverse complement strand
CAGAAGGTGTGGATGACGCGGCTGTTCGTACTGCATTGCTTAGCCAATTCGATCTTGAGATCGGCGCGGGCCTTGGCAAGTTTGCAGACAACGCTTGGCGTATAGGTTTGATGGGCAGCGCATGTAAACGTGAAAACGTTGAGCTATGCATCTCAGCCCTAGCGAGCGTTCTTAACGAACAAGGATATGACTGTGACGGCGATGCAGCAATGGCTGCCGTTGCTAATAGCTACGCCTAATATATTTCTCGTTCTAGGGCTCATTGCCAAAGGGTCAGTGTAGCAATACTCTGACCCTTTATTATTTAATCACCCTACATAGTTAAGGCATGAGTTTCGGCATGGACAAACATCTTCTTATCATTGGCCACGCTCCCTCTCCAAATACTCAAACACTCCTAAAAACAATCAACGATGCGAGTAACAAAAGCCAGTGCACTGTAACTAGCTTATCTGCATTTGATACCACTCCAGAGCACATCATTCAGGCAGACGCTGTCATTCTTTTCACACCAGAAAACCTCAGCTACATGTCTGGAGCGATGAAAGATATGTTTGATCGTTGCTATTACCCCGTACTTGAGAAAAAACAAGGTTTACCAGTCGCAGCGATTGTTCGCGCTGGGCACGATGGCACTGGCACGGTGCACGCCTTACCAACGATACAATTACCTTAAAACGCACCTAATTTAGCCGCTCTCGGTAATCATTGAACGA
>NZ_LWFH01000990.1:0-322 GCF_001635725.1 Oleiphilus sp. HI0066 | reverse complement strand
AGTTACTTCAACCAGAGTTTTGCCTGACGACCATAGAGAACTGGAACCACCTGATCCCATCCCGAACTCAGAAGTGAAACGGTTCATCGCCGATGGTAGTGTGGGAGGTCCCATGTGAGAGTAGGTCATCGTCAGGCTTCTAATACGAAACCCCAGCAGTACATACTGCTGGGGTTTTTTATTGCGTGCCCATAGGTTTCGTGGAGACCCAACCATCTAGCAGTATATTGAACGAATCAAATAGATAATGCTTGCGTTGGCAGTTATATCCAGGTTTAAGCGATGATCAGCACTAAGCATGCCGGCTTTTAGTAGTGCGTTT
>NZ_LWFH01000989.1:0-653 GCF_001635725.1 Oleiphilus sp. HI0066 | reverse complement strand
AGATGCTACGTTATCTGCTGGCACTGACAATGGAGATGGTAGCTGGACGTTGACAGCCGCTGAGCTTGCCGGTCTCACGATCACGCCAGCAATAGGCCATCTAAGCGATATCGTTCTGCAGGTCGCGATTCATAATGAAGATGTTGATCCCGATGATAGCAGCCAAGTCGATAACAATAGTGCAACGACGTCAATGACTGTAACAATTAATTCGGTTATTGACGGCCCGAACCCGGTTGATCCAGTCGATCCGACCGATCCAATCGATCCATCGAACCCTAGTGCTGACGGTGATCCACTGACGGGGGCTGTCACTGTAGCAGAAGACGCAGTCTTTGATCTTGAATTGGGTCCGTTAACTCCCATTGATGTTAATGAAACAATGAGCAGTGTCACGATCGGTGGCGTGCCAACTGGAGCGATTTTGTCAGCGGGTACGAATAACGGTGATGGCACCTGGACAGTGGATCCCGCTGATCTTGATGGTTTGAGCCTTACGCCAGTCGAACATTCCAGCGATGACTTTACATTAACGACTGAAGTAACGTTCACACAGGGCGATGCTAGTCAAGTTTATAATGGTTCGGTAGAAGTTACTTTGGAAGCAGTCGCTGATGCGCCTGCGGTGAGTGCGAGTGATGTAAATGGTGATG
>NZ_LWFH01000988.1:0-420 GCF_001635725.1 Oleiphilus sp. HI0066 | reverse complement strand
AATGACTTCCCTGTTTCAGGTAACTTGGCGTATGCAATTGATGAGGATGGAAGTATCACACTGAGCCAAGAACAGCTCTTGGCGCAAGCGAGTGATGTGGATGGTGATACGCTCACGGCGTTGAATCTACAGACAGCCAATCCGGAACTGACGATTACAGATAATGGTGATGGGACGTTCACGCTGACACCGGCTGCAAACTTCAATGGTGATCTCGATATTAGTTTCGATATATTCGATGGTGAAGCGACAGTCGCAGCCAATATCGATTTGACAGTGAACCCAGTGAATGATCTGCCGGTCGCGCAGGATCAGAATTTCCAGATGAACGAAGACGGGACGATCACGCTTACAGATGGGGATCTGTTGGCGGGAGCGTCGGATGTTGATGGTGATACGCTGAGTATCTCAGATGTTGCA
>NZ_LWFH01000987.1:0-1392 GCF_001635725.1 Oleiphilus sp. HI0066 | reverse complement strand
AGTTGTTGAGTTAGGCGAGGGTGTTAAGCATCTTAAAGTTGGCCAACGCTTAATCGGCTCTAGCCAGAAATATGGTGCTTTTGCAGAACAGGTGATCGTGAATGCCATGACGGTGTTACCTGTTACAGATGATGTTACGGATACCGATGCTGCAAACCTAATGTGCGCACACGGCACAGCACACCACGCACTCAAGCAGCGCGCTCATTTGAAGAAGGGCGAAACTCTTGTTGTTCTGGGCGCGGCAGGCGGAACGGGTATTGCGGCGGTGCAGATTGGTAAAGCAATGGGCGCGCGCGTAATTGCAGTTTGTTCGTCACAAGAAAAGCTAGAGATGGCAAAAGCGAATGGCGCAGATGAGCTGATTAATTACAGCGAAGAAGATCTTAAAGAGCGCATCAAAGAATTGACTAAAGGCAAAGGTGCGAATGTTGTTTATGACCCAGTTGGCGGGGAGGCATTTGCAGCCTGTTCTCGTGCAATGGCACGTAATGGCCGTTTATTGGTTGTAGGTTTTGCATCGGGCACTATCCCTGAATTGCCTGTTAATTTGGCACTCGTAAAAGAGTATTCCTTAGTTGGCGTATTTTGGGGTCAATTTGTTATGCACGAGCCTATGGTCTTTATGCAAAACATGCAGGAGCTATTTGCTTGGTATCGCGATGGCGTTGTTCGCCTTGAAACTGATGAAGTTTTCCCACTATCTCGTACTGGCGATGCGCTTGCGAAAGTGATGAATCGCGAAGTGAAAGGCAAGGTTGTGGTTGTTCCAGACGCGCTTTTGTAAGTCGGACCTAGGGTTTAACAAAATATTGGGGTCAGAGTAAAAGTACTCTGACCCTAGTTTAAGAATGTAGGAAATAGGATAAAAAAGATGGCTACTAACTTATTTAACCTGGAAGGCAAAATCGCCCTAGTTACTGGCGCAAGCCGCGGTATTGGTGAATCCATCGCCAAGCTGCTTGCAGAGCAGGGCGCTCACGTTATTGTGTCAAGCCGTAAGATTGATGATTGTCAGAGTGTGGCGGATGCGATTGGTGAAGCGGGTGGTTCTGCAGAGGCATGGGCTTGCCATGTTGGCGATATGGATCAAATTAAAGAGACCTTTGAGTACATTGGCAATAAGCACGGCAAGTTAGATATTTTGGTCAACAACGCGGCGGCTAACCCTTACTTTGGTCATATTCTTGATACCGATATTAGCGCTTACAACAAAACGGTTGATGTAAACATCCGTGGTTACTTCTTTATGTCTGCTGAGGCGGGCAAGTTGATGCGTAAAAACGGTGGAGGCGCAATCGTGAACACGGCATCTATCAATGGTCTTCAGCCGGGCATGATGCAGGGCATCTACTCGATTACTAAGGCTGCTGTTATAAATATGACCAAAGC
>NZ_LWFH01000986.1:0-587 GCF_001635725.1 Oleiphilus sp. HI0066 | reverse complement strand
TTCACCGATAATGGAGATGACACATATACCTTTGCACCGAATGAGAACTTCAATGGTAATGTCACCGTCGACTTTACCGTGTCTGATGGTCAGGGTGGTACCGATACGGCCCAAGCGAATATCGTAGTTGTTCCTGTGAATGACTTCCCTGTTTCAGGTAACTTGGCGTATGCAATTGATGAGGATGGAAGTATCACACTGAGCCAAGAACAGCTCTTGGCGCAAGCGAGTGATGTGGATGGTGATACGCTCACGGCGTTGAATCTACAGACAGCCAATCCGGAACTGACGATTACAGATAATGGTGATGGGACGTTCACGCTGACACCGGCTGCAAACTTCAATGGTGATCTCGATATTAGTTTCGATATATTCGATGGTGAAGCGACAGTCGCAGCCAATATCGATTTGACAGTGAACCCAGTGAATGATCTGCCGGTCGCGCAGGATCAGAATTTCCAGATGAACGAAGACGGGACGATCACGCTTACAGATGAGGATCTGTTAACGGGAGCATCGGATGTTGATGGTGATACGCTGAGTATCTCAGATGTTACATACACAGGTACGGATGGAATCTTCACCGA
>NZ_LWFH01000985.1:0-492 GCF_001635725.1 Oleiphilus sp. HI0066 | reverse complement strand
TTCATGGGCATCGGCATCAGTTGAGGTAATGTTGCCAGAGATCACACTGCCATCTTCAGCCGCACTCTGGGCTTGGATCTGATCCAGGACAGGCGCATCGTTAGTCCCGGTTAAGGTGATGACAAGATTTTTCGTGTCACTAGCTCCAGCCAAATCTGTAAGAGTTACCGGAATTGTAATTGTTTGCACATCGCCTTGGGCTAAATGATTGTAGCTGCTGTGACTGGAGTCAAAGCTATAGCTACCATCTTGTTTCAGCACAAAACCGTCGACACTCGGGGAAGAAAAGCTAACTCGGTCGTGGTTATCTATTTCATGGACAAAGATTGTTCCTGTTGTTAGCGTCGTATCGCCTTCATGTGCTGCTTGAGCTGTAATAGAGGTGATCTCCGGCGCATCGTTAGTGCCCGTCACGTCAATCGTTATCGTTTGCTGTACCGGTGTGCCGCTGCTGTCTGTGGCCGTGACAGTAAAGTGTTCTGTCACCTGTTG
>NZ_LWFH01000984.1:0-205 GCF_001635725.1 Oleiphilus sp. HI0066 | reverse complement strand
GAGGATCTAGCAGCGCTGACGTTAACGCCTCCGTTGCATGACAGTACTAACTTCACGCTAGATGTCATGGTGACGCATCAGGAGGAAGATCCAGATAGTGGTGTGATTACGGAAGCGAGTAGCACCGCACAATATCATGTTTCAGTTATCCCAGTGGCGGATGTCCCAACGTTACAAGCGAACGACATTAGCGGAAACGAAGATG
>NZ_LWFH01000983.1:0-460 GCF_001635725.1 Oleiphilus sp. HI0066 | reverse complement strand
AGTAGAGCATGAATTATTAACCGTTCACACGGCAGACGGCACTGCACATCAACTTAATATTACCTTGACCGGCAGCAATGACTTGCCGGTAATTGCGGGGACTAGCACCGGTGCTGTAATAGAGGCGGGCGATGGAACCAGTGGCAATGCCGATGCCACTGGTACGTTAAACGTAACCGATCCAGACACGGGCGATACCCTCAGCTGGCAAGTGGTTCAGGGGCAGGGCCGCTATGGTCAGTTGAGTATTGATCAACAGGGACAGTGGCATTATCAACTGGACAATACAAGCCATGCGACAGATATCCTAGATGCCAATCAACAGGTGACAGAACACTTTACTGTCACGGCCACAGACAGCAGCGGCACACCGGTACAGCAAACGATAACGATTGACGTGACGGGCACTAACGATGCGCCGGAGATCACCTCTATTACAGCTCAAGCAGCACATGAAGGC
>NZ_LWFH01000982.1:0-1182 GCF_001635725.1 Oleiphilus sp. HI0066 | reverse complement strand
CCTGTCGCAGGAGTCATCACCAAGGTTGGCGCATCCGCAACAGCATCAACCTGCACCGTAATTTGGTGGCTACTGATCTCGACACTCTGACTCACTCCCTCAGGGTCAACATCTTCGGTCGTCACTTCAACAGTTAAGGTGATATCCTGACTATCATGGAGACTAGGCGTATAACTTAATCCCGCTAACTCTCCAACCGTTAAATGATATTTTCCATCCGCATCCATGACGCCAGCAGACAGCAAGGCATCAGCCGGCACACCACTAATCACAATGTCTGTGATGCTTTCCGAACCATCCGCGTCAGGTTGACTAATATCAAGATTTAACGCGATCGCTGTATCTTCATCTCCACGTGCTGATGCCACTACGACAGCCTGTTCTGACACGGGCAACACTTCTACATTAAAACTAATCGTGTCACTCACTTGGCTAACGAGGCCTGACTCAGGATCGACATCATTCACCAATGCCGTCGCACTCAAGATAAAATCATCACTACTATGTGCCGGTGCTTGTATGGTTAGACTCGCTAAATCGTCAATATTCACGATCCAAACACCACTACCCTGATCGGCACCCGTTGAAAGCTGCGCGCCCTCCGGAACACCCTCGAAACGCACCGCAGTAATCGACTCAGAACCATCTAGATCGACAAGATCCGCCGTTATATCCAGGCTAATCGGTTCATCTTCGTTTCCGCTAATGTCGTTCGCTTGTAACGTTGGGACATCCGCCACTGGGATAACTGAAACATGATATTGTGCGGTGCTACTCGCTTCCGTAACCACACCACTATCTGGATCTTCGTCCTGATGCGTCACCATGACATCCAACGTAAAGTCAGTACTGTCATGCAACGGAGGCGTTAACGTCAGCGCTGCTAGATCCTCGGCCAATACAGTCACTGTATCGTCAGCATTGACCGTACCGTGGCTAAACACTGCGCCGTCTGGCACTTGCGAGAACGTAACGCTAACGATACTTTCAGAACCATCTTGATCGACTAAAAGCGCTTGTATATCAATATTGAATGCAGTGTCTTCATTGATATCAACGTAACTATCAAGCAGTGTCGCCGTATCCACGACCGCGTTAACCTCAACATCCATCGTCGACAAGGTCTCAGACGTACTCACCTCTCCTGTCTCAGGATCGACATCTGCCACGCTCGCCAACACC
>NZ_LWFH01000981.1:0-1876 GCF_001635725.1 Oleiphilus sp. HI0066 | reverse complement strand
TCATGGAGACTAGGCGTATAACTTAATCCCGCTAACTCTCCAACCGTTAAATGGTATTTTCCATCCGCATCCATGACGCCAGCAGACAGCAAGGCATCAGCCGGCACACCACTAATCACAATGTCTGTGATGCTTTCCGAACCATCCGCGTCAGGTTGACTAATATCAAGATTTAACGCGATCGCTGTATCTTCATCTCCACGTGCTGATGCCACTACGACAGCCTGTTCTGACACGGGCAACACTTCTACATTAAAACTAATCGTGTCACTCACTTGGCTAACGAGGCCTGACTCAGGATCGACATCATTCACCAATGCCGTCGCACTCAAGATAAAATCATCACTACTATGTGCCGGTGCTTGTATGGTTAGACTCGCTAAATCGTCAATATTCACGATCCAAACACCACTACCCTGATCGGCACCCGTTGAAAGCTGCGCGCCCTCCGGAACACCCTCGAAACGCACCGCAGTAATCGACTCAGAACCATCTAGATCGACAAGATCCGCCGTTATATCCAGGCTAATCGGTTCATCTTCGTTTCCGCTAATGTCGTTCGCTTGTAACGTTGGGACATCCGCCACTGGGATAACTGAAACATGATATTGTGCGGTGCTACTCGCTTCCGTAACCACACCACTATCTGGATCTTCGTCCTGATGCGTCACCATGACATCCAACGTAAAGTCAGTACTGTCATGCAACGGAGGCGTTAACGTCAGCGCTGCTAGATCCTCAGCCAATACGGTCACTGTATCATCAGCATTGACCGTACCGTGGCTAAACACTGCGCCGTCTGGCACTTGCGAGAACGTAACGCTAACGATACTTTCAGAACCATCTTGATCGACTAAAAGCGCTTGTATATCAATATTGAATGCAGTGTCTTCATTGATATCAACGTAACTATCAAGCAGTGTCGCCGTATCCACGACCGCGTTAACCTCAACATCCATCGTCGACAAGGTCTCAGACGTACTCACCTCTCCTGTCTCAGGATCGACATCTGCCACGCTCGCCAACACCGATAAGCTGAAGTCTTCGCTATCATGCAGCGGTGGCGTAATCGTTAGACCGACCAACTGATCGACACTTAAGGTCCAGCTATTGTCACCATTATCAACGCCAGCTGATAACGTCGCACCCACTGGCACATCGCTGATTACTATCGATTGCACTGACTCAGAACCATCAAGATCCACCAAGCTAGCCATAATATCGAGTGTAATAGCCGTATCTTCATCACCTATCGCAGGGGTCATCACCAAGGTTGGCGCATCCGCAACAGCATCAACCTGCACCGTAATTTGGTGACTACTGATCTCGACACTCTGACTCACTCCCTCAGGGTCAACATCTTCGGTCGTCACTTCAACAGTTAAGGTGATATCCTGACTATCATGGAGACTAGGCGTATA
The DNA here is from genome assembly GCF_001635725.1 of Oleiphilus sp. HI0066. Lineage (NCBI taxonomy): Bacteria > Pseudomonadati > Pseudomonadota > Gammaproteobacteria > Oceanospirillales > Oleiphilaceae > Oleiphilus > Oleiphilus sp. HI0066. Next base: position 455 of record NZ_LWFH01000981.1, on the reverse strand, counting down.
ACTTAATCCCGCTAACTCTCCAACCGTTAAATGATATTTTCCATCCGCATCCATGACGCCAGCAGACAGCAAGGCATCAGCCGGCACACCACTAATCACAATGTCTGTGATGCTTTCCGAACCATCCGCGTCAGGTTGACTAATATCAAGATTTAACGCGATCGCTGTATCTTCATCTCCACGTGCTGATGCCACTACGACAGCCTGTTCTGAAACGGGCAACACTTCTACATTAAAACTAATCGTGTCACTCACTTGGCTAACGAGGCCTGACTCAGGATCGACATCATTCACCAATGCCGTCGCACTCAAGATAAAATCATCACTACTATGTGCCGGTGCCTGTATGGTTAGACTCGCTAAATCGTCGATATTCACGATCCAAACACCACTACCCTGATCGGCACCCGTTGAGAGCTGCGCGCCCTCCGGAACACCCTCGAAACGCACCGCAG
>NZ_LWFH01000980.1:0-689 GCF_001635725.1 Oleiphilus sp. HI0066 | reverse complement strand
TGGAATGTTCGACTGGCGTAAGGCTCAAACCGTCAAGATCAGCAGGATCCACTGTCCAGGTGCCATCACCGTTGTTCGTACCCGCTGACAAAATCGCTCCGGTTGGCACGCCACCGATCGTGACACTGCTGATCGTTTCAGTGCTATCAACAGCGGTTAATGGACCCAGTTCAAGATCGACCTCAGTATCCTCTAACGTGCTTACCGTTCCTGTTAATGGATTGCCATCCGCGCTCGGGTTCGTTGGATCGATTGGATCAGTCGGATCGACTGGGTCAACCGGGTTCGGGCCATCAATAACCGGATTAATTGTTACAGTCATTGACGTCGTTGCACTATTGCTATCGACTTGGCTGCTATCATCGGGATCAACATCTTCATTATGAATCGTGACCTGCAGAACGATATCGCTTAGATGGCCTATTGCTGGCGTGATCGTGAGACCGGCAAGCTCAGCGGCTGTCAACGTCCAGCTACCATCTCCATTGTCAGTGCCAGCAGATAACGTAGCATCTAACGGCACATCCCTGATAGTGTAACCAGTAACTGACTCAGAACCGTCGTTATCTGCTAGGCTACCAGTGATATCCAAGGCAATAGCACTATTCTCATCACCATTTACATCACTCGCACTCACCGCAGGCGCATCAGCGACTTCTTCCAAAGTAACTTCTACCGAACCATTATAA
>NZ_LWFH01000979.1:0-524 GCF_001635725.1 Oleiphilus sp. HI0066 | reverse complement strand
CAACGGATGTCGATTCGGGTGACACTGCGGCCTACACAACTACTGCAAATGTCGCTGGATTTACACTCAACTCAAATGGTACATACAGCTTTGACCCAAGCAATGCAGCTTACAATGGTTTAGCAAAAGACGACACGCAAACCATCACCATCCCAGTTACTGTGACAGATGGCAGTGGTGGGACCGACACCCAGAATTTGGTAATCACGCTGACAGGCACCAACGATAATCCGGTGCTCAACCATATTCAAGCACAGAGTGCGGCTGAAGATGGCAGTGTGATCTCTGGCAACATTACCTCAACTGATGCCGATGCCCATGAAACGGCCACCTACACCGCACCGACCATAGACGGTTTTACGCTAAATGCCGACGGGTCGTACACCTTTGATCCCAGTCACAGCGCCTATCAACACTTGGCCGCAGGTACAGACCAAACTGTCACCATTCCGATTACGGTGACCGACCAAGACGGTGGTACTGACACGCAGAATCTCGTTATTACGGTTCATGGTAAAGACGAT
>NZ_LWFH01000978.1:0-395 GCF_001635725.1 Oleiphilus sp. HI0066 | reverse complement strand
ATCGGTTCATCTTCGTTTCCGCTAATGTCGTTCGCTTGTAACGTTGGGACATCCGCCACTGGGATAACTGAAACATGATATTGTGCGGTGCTACTCGCTTCCGTAATCACACCACTATCTGGATCTTCCTCCTGATGCGTCACCATGACATCTAGCGTGAAGTTAGTACTGTCATGCAACGGAGGCGTTAACGTCAGCGCTGCTAGATCCTCAGCCAATACGGTCACTGTATCATCAGCATTGACCGTACCGTGGCTAAACACTGCGCCGTCTGGCACTTGCGAGAACGTAACGCTAACGATACTTTCAGAACCATCTTGATCGACTAAAAGCGCTTGTATATCAATATTGAATGCAGTGTCTTCATTGATATCAACGTAACTATCAAGCAGTGT
>NZ_LWFH01000977.1:0-987 GCF_001635725.1 Oleiphilus sp. HI0066 | reverse complement strand
ACACCACTAATCACAATGTCTGTGATGCTTTCCGAACCATCCGCGTCAGGTTGACTAATATCAAGATTTAACGCGATCGCTGTATCTTCATCTCCACGTGCTGATGCCACTACGACAGCCTGTTCTGAAACGGGCAACACTTCTACATTAAAACTAATCGTGTCACTCACTTGGCTAACGAGGCCTGACTCAGGGTCAACATCATTCACCAATGCCGTCGCACTCAAGATAAAATCATCACTACTATGCGCCGGTGCTTGTATGGTTAGACTCGCTAAATCGTCAATATTCACGATCCAAACACCACTACCCTGATCGGCACCCGTTGAGAGCTGCGCGCCCTCCGGAACACCCTCGAAACGCACCGCAGTAATCGACTCAGAACCATCTAGATCGACAAGATCCGCCGTTATATCCAGGCTAATCGGTTCATCTTCGTTTCCGCTAATGTCGTTCGCTTGTAACGTTGGGACATCCGCCACTGGGATAACTGAAACATGATATTGTGCGGTGCTACTCGCTTCCGTAATCACACCACTATCTGGATCTTCCTCCTGATGCGTCACCATGACATCTAGCGTGAAGTTAGTACTGTCATGCAACGGAGGCGTTAACGTCAGCGCTGCTAGATCCTCAGCCAATACGGTCACTGTATCATCAGCATTGACCGTACCGTGGCTAAACACTGCGCCGTCTGGCACTTGCGAGAACGTAACGCTAACGATACTTTCAGAACCATCTTGATCGACTAAAAGCGCTTGTATATCAATATTGAATGCAGTGTCTTCATTGATATCAACGTAACTATCAAGCAGTGTCGCCGTATCCACGACCGCGTTAACCTCAACATCCATCGTCGACAAGGTCTCAGACGTACTCACCTCTCCTGTCTCAGGATCGACATCTGCCACGCTCGCCAACACCGATAAGCTGAAGTCTTCGCTATCATGCAACGGTGGCGTAATCGTTAGACCGACCAACTGATCG
>NZ_LWFH01000976.1:0-2443 GCF_001635725.1 Oleiphilus sp. HI0066 | reverse complement strand
GATCAAAGCGCTCAAACAAGAGCGTGTATCAATCGACTATGTTTCCGGCACAAGTATCGGCGCGTTCGTCGCCAGTTATTATGCATTTGGGAAATCAATTGAAGACATGACAGCCGTTGCGGAGAATCTAACCTTCAAAAGCATGGCGAGCTTTAGCTGGCGGGCTTCAGGAGGATTATTTTCTACCAATGCAGTCCGAGAAATGCTGATCAAAGATCTTGGCGATGCCCAAATCGAAGATGCACAAATACCCCTATCTATTTCCGCGACCGACATTTGTACCGGAGAGCAAATTATCTTCACTAAAGGCTCAGTTGCCGATGCCGTTTGTGCGTCAGTCGCAGTACCTGGCCTTTTTGCGCCTGTGGAGCTCAATGGACGAAAACTCGTGGATGGAGGCATTATTGAAAACGTACCCGTATCATTAGTCCGTAAGATGGGTGCGGGCATCATTATTTGCGTTGATCTTACGCACACAAAACGCTATCAAGCACCTAAAAACATGGCTGACACGCTGGGCAACGCCATTGATATCTGTATTGACCATAAAACCAAAGAACAGCTCAAGCAAGCCGATATCGTTGTCGGTTTAGATCTCTCTTCTTACAGCCGATCAGACAATAGAGAGCGCACCAGTGAGTTGATTAACGAAGGTTATGTCGCAATGCTTAAGCGTGCGAAATCAGCCCAGCAATTGAAACACGTGGCGCTCATCCGCTATATCGTGCGCCTAGTGAGGGAAGTCATACCTCTGAAGGTTCCCCACATCCTGTCTCGATTTTATAAAGCAAAACAAAGCCTGATAGATATGGGGTCTAAGAACTAGCAAAGCATCCATTTCGATAAAATAGATGCTTTTGTCTCAAGATCTTGAAAAACTACTTATCGAATTAGAAACGATAAAGCAGTTCAGCGCTGACGCTTGAATCGATAAAGAAAGTATCTTCCTCAAATAAGGCATATTCAAGGCGAATGGCTGTGTCCTGGCTGAAGAACCATCCTGCGTTAAGGCTATAAACCAGCTCTTTGGAAGCTGGGCCATGACTCAACTTTGTGGATGTATACGTGAGACCAACATCGATAGCCTTCGTCGGAAAGTAGGTCACACCTAAACCAAGTTGAGTCTCTTCTAAAGGATTTGTATCTAAGTTTCGAACGGTATTGTTCACAACCGACAAATCTATCTCATCGTGCTCTATTTCAAGATAAAGCGCTGACAGTTCAATAAATTGACCCAAATCAGCAAGCTCAAACAATGCATCGACGGTTAAACCATAGGTATCACCAACTGCATCATTATAAATCAATGATGCGATCATGTGTTCTGATGCATAAACACCTAGCTCAAACTCCGTCATGCTATCGCTATTGGTGAACGTAGTCCCATCTCTAAAACCAAGCTCTGCGTCATCACTAAACACATGATTTACCGATAACCAAAGTGGAATACTCTCATGCGTGATAGTGCCACCAAGGCCAGTGCGATCATTATCTACTGTTTCTAAAATACGACCACCTCTAACTTGAGCAAGGTCGGAGTATTCGAGCTGCGTATGATAAGCAAATACGCTTGAGACTTGTTGATATTTCGCTGCCAAGGCAAGTGGCTTGCTTCCATCAAGCATGATCGGATCTAAATATGCCGTCGCGCTTAAGCCTAAGAACTTACCTGATCCTGAATTGTCTTGAGAGATACTCGCTCCCGCTCCATATACAGCAAATTGAAAAGAATTTTCTGCCAAGGTCATGGTAGAAAAACAAAGCGATAGAAAAACAAATGAGATGACTCTGCTCATTAACAGTACTTCCTTGATTTATTGTTATGCACAAAAAAGCCCCGTTGTTTCCAACAGGGCTTTTAGCTAAAAGAACTAAGGCTTACTTAGCTTCTTTCTTAGCCTTTTCTTCAGCAATTACTTCTTCTGCCACGTTCATTGGGCAAGGTGCGTAGTGAGAGAACTCCATTGAGAACTGACCACGACCAGAAGTAATAGTACGTAGGTGACCGATGTAACCGAACATCTCTGAAAGAGGAACGTCCGCTTTAACACGTACACCAGTGTTACCAGCTTCTTGGTCCTTGATCATGCCACGACGACGGTTCAAGTCACCGATAACATCACCAACGTGATCGTCTGGAGTAAACACGTCTACTTTCATCACTGGCTCAAGAAGTTGAGGACCAGCTTTTGGCATTGACTGACGGAATGCACCTTTTGCTGCAATCTCAAATGCTACTGCTGATGAGTCAACTGCGTGGTAAGCACCATCGTATAGTTCAACTTCAACGTCCAATACAGGGAAGCCTGCAAGTGGACCAGTTTCCATCATACCTTGGAAACCTTTCTCGATTGCTGGGAAGAATTCCTTAGGAACGTTACCACCAACAACTGTTGAAGTGAAAGTAAGACCAGTGTTTTGCTCACCTGGCTTGATGCGGTAG
>NZ_LWFH01000975.1:0-811 GCF_001635725.1 Oleiphilus sp. HI0066 | reverse complement strand
GAGATGTTCGGATGGCAAAAGAAAAGTTTGAAAGAAGTAAGCCGCACGTTAACGTTGGAACAATTGGCCACGTTGACCACGGCAAAACAACACTAACAGCAGCACTTACTCGTGTATGTGCAGAAGTATTCGGTGGTGAGAAGGTAGACTTCGCTAACATCGATAACGCTCCAGAAGAGCGTGAGCGTGGTATTACAATCGCAACGTCACACGTAGAGTACGATTCAAATGATCGTCACTACGCGCACGTTGACTGTCCTGGACACGCGGACTACGTGAAAAACATGATCACTGGTGCTGCTCAAATGGACGGCGCGATCCTAGTATGTGGTGCGACTGACGGCCCAATGCCTCAGACTCGTGAGCATATCCTTCTTTCACGTCAGGTTGGTGTTCCATACATCGTAGTATTCTTGAACAAAGCAGACCTTCTTGCTGAAGACTGTGGCGGTGCAGGTACTGAAGAATACAACGAAATGCTTGAGTTGGTTGAAATGGAGCTTCGTGAGCTTCTAGATCAATACGAATTCCCTGGTGACGACACTCCAATCATTCCTGGTTCTGCTTTGATGGCATTGAACGGCGAAGATGACAACGAGTTGGGTACAACTGCTGTTAAGAAGCTTGTTGAAGCGCTTGATACGTACATCCCAGAGCCAGAGCGTGCAATCGATCAACCATTCCTAATGCCAGTAGAAGACGTATTCTCTATCTCTGGTCGTGGTACGGTAGTAACTGGTCGTGTTGAGCGTGGTATCATCACTGTTGGTGACGAAATCGAAATCATCGGTATCCGTGAAACTCAAACCAC
>NZ_LWFH01000974.1:0-413 GCF_001635725.1 Oleiphilus sp. HI0066 | reverse complement strand
ACCAAGCAAGCGATATTTCACGGCCACGCATAATACGCGAATGCGCGGTAGGCATCGGCTCATTACCGATCAAAAGCTCTTCATAAAGCTTCTCGCCCGGACGCAAACCAGAGTACTCAATCGCAATATCTCCGTCAGGGTTCGATTGATCTTTCAGCTCAAGCCCCATTAAACGAATAAGCTTAACGGCCAAATCATTAATCTTGACGCTCTGCCCCATATCCAGCAAAAACACATCGCCGCCCTCACCCATTGCGCCTGCTTGCAATACAAGTTGTGCGGCTTCTGGAATGGTCATGAAATAACGAGTGATATCAGGATGTGTGACGGTAACCGGCCCGCCCTGTTTGATTTGATCTCTGAACAAGGGAACGACAGAACCAGATGAGCCAAGCACATTGCCAAAACGCACC
>NZ_LWFH01000973.1:0-753 GCF_001635725.1 Oleiphilus sp. HI0066 | reverse complement strand
GATGTGGTCAGACGCACTTTTACTCGAGGAACAAACCCCCACGCAATAAAAAACCCCAGCAGTATGTACTGCTGGGGTTTCGTATTAGAAGCCTGACGATGACCTACTCTCACATGGGACCTCCCACACTACCATCGGCGATGAACCGTTTCACTTCTGAGTTCGGGATGGGATCAGGTGGTTCCAGTTCTCTATGGTCGTCAGGCAAAACTCTGGTTGAAGTAACTTACGGTCGTTACACCAACACTTAATTCTGCTGTTGTCTTTAACATTGGAAGCAATAGTAGTCGCTTATGATTCATATCTTCATTATTCGTCGATTTTTCGATTGGTTGCCTATACACCCAGCCTTCTTTCGAAGACGCTTTGGCGTTATATAGTCAAGCCTCACGGGCAATTAGTACAGGTTAGCTCAACGCCTCACAACGCTTACACACCCTGCCTATCAACCTCATAGTCTTTAAGGGCCCTTTAGGATTCTCAAGGAATCAGGGAAAACTTATCTTGAAGGGGGCTTCCCGCTTAGATGCTTTCAGCGGTTATCCTGTCCGAACATAGCTACCGGGCAATGCGTCTGGCGACACAACCCGAACACCAGAGGTTCGTCCACTCCGGTCCTCTCGTACTAGGAGCAGCTCTTCTCAATTTTCCAACGTCCACGGCAGATAGGGACCGAACTGTCTCACGACGTTCTAAACCCAGCTCGCGTACCACTTTAAATGGCGAACAGCCATACCCTTGGGACCGGCTTCA
>NZ_LWFH01000972.1:0-340 GCF_001635725.1 Oleiphilus sp. HI0066 | reverse complement strand
ATTCAAAAAAGCAGCAATCGCAACAACTCTAGTTTCAGGTCTTGGCGCAGGTATGGCTCACGCTGATACTTTCCAGGCTCTACTTCAAATCGTTGAGCCACTTCAGTTGACTGAAAATACGCAAATGAACCTTGGTCAAATCGACCCTTCAGCTGATGCGGTAACTTGTACGCTAGCTGCAGGTGGTGCGCGTTCAGGTACTGGTTGTTTTGATGCAGCAACAAACGGTGTAGAAGGTGTTATAGACGTAGCAGGTACTGATGGTCTTACTTTTGACATCACGCTAGGTCAGTCTTCTTCAAACGGTATGACTTTCGTACCAGCAATGATCGACAACGGT
>NZ_LWFH01000971.1:0-483 GCF_001635725.1 Oleiphilus sp. HI0066 | reverse complement strand
ATGAGAACTTCAATGGTAATGTCACCGTCGACTTTACCGTGTCTGATGGTCAGGGTGGTACCGATACGGCTCAAGCGAATATTGTAGTTGTTCCTGTGAATGACCCGCCAGTTGCAGGGGATACGTCTTTCAGCATGAATGAGGACGGTACAATTACATTGACACCTGCACAGCTTTTGGCGAATTCAAGTGACGTTGAAGGTGATGTGAGTCTGCAAGGTGTGAGCTACTCAGGATCAGATGGAACGCTGAGTGAGAATGATGATGGCTCCTTTAGTTTTATTCCGAATGAGAATTTCAATGGTGACATTGTCCTCGATGTGGTTGTGTTAGATGCTGAGGGTGCGAGTGATACGGCCCAAGCGAATATCGTAGTTGTTCCTGTGAATGACTTCCCTGTTTCAGGTAACTTGGCGTATGCAATTGATGAGGATGGAAGTATCACACTGAGCCAAGAACAGCTCTTGGCGCAAGCGAGTGATG
>NZ_LWFH01000970.1:0-1835 GCF_001635725.1 Oleiphilus sp. HI0066 | reverse complement strand
ACAAACTCGCGCTATAGACTGGCTCATCGAGCATAACCAACCACATGAAGCCATCGAACAAGCTGTGCTTCTTCAAGAGTGGGAACTTCTAGCAAGACTACTTGAAAGCAACGGCAACAATTTAATTCATGAAGGGCATCATCTGCCGATGCTCGAATGGATAGCTGCCATTCCAGAGCAACTCAAATCTCGCTCACCCAGAATTCTTCTATTGAGAATTTGGGCCCTATTTTTCAGTAATAAAATCGAGGTCATCCAACCTCTGCTTGATGAATTAGAAGCATTAATCGATCAACAGCGTCTAGCAAACATAGAGACCAGTACTGACGAGCTTGTTGATCTGCATAGCGAAATCTCATTAATTCGCTCTTATATCGCCCGTTCGCAATCAGATCTACGTGGCGCTAGTCAGCTGACTAAGCAGGTATTAGAGGAATTAGACAGCACTAATATGCCACTCAAATCAGTGACATACTATGGAATTGGCTTAGACAGCTTCACGGTGGGTGATTTAGAGTCTGCTGAGACAGCTTTAAAAGCAGCTATAGAGCACGGCAAGCGAGAAAAGAAATACACGACCGTGCTTTCTAGTAGCGGTTTACTTGGTTGGATCTACTACTACCAAGGCAAACTTGATGCGGCGCTTGAAACGGGAATGCAGAATCAACACTGGATAGATAGCTTCCACGATCCATCACAACCAAGAATTTTATCGTGTTGGCAAAACAGTATTCTGGCGATGATCTACCTCGAACGAGGTGAGATTACTATTTCGTCGGCCTACATTAACCCCTTGCTGAAGCACATCAATATCGGAACAGAGCCCGGCCTGCATATCTTAATTCAATACACGCAAGCTAATGTATTGTTTTCGAAAGGCGAGTTTATCGAAGCGATAGAACGCCTAGATGATGCCATCAACGTCTATGAACACAAAAAAGACGCGATGATGTATACGCCCCCGAGTTTAAGAGCGATGAAAGCGCGTTGCCTTGTCGCCATAAATAATCTTGAAGGTGCCAACGTCGTGCTGGAATCTATCGACGCAGAGGCGATCAACGAGCTGCCCCTAAATTTTGAAGATATCAATCTAAGCAAAGCGCGCTTATATCTGAAACAAAAGCACAGTGCCCTTGCGCTAGAAATATGCGAGCGTATCGCAATCCAAGCGAGAGACCTAAATCATACTTATCATTTAATCCAAGCACTGCTTATCAAAGCATTATGCCTGTTCAAATCAAAACACAATGATGAAGCAGCAGAAGCTATTACCGAAGCGCTCACGCTTGCAGGACGGGAAGGAATGACTCGTGTCTTTGTACACGAGGATGAAGACACTCCGAATGTCCTTGCGCTATGTAAACCCGCCAATATTCCCGATGCCTTTCTGAAAAAGCTCAGTGAAGAACTGGGCGTAAAAGCCGCGCAAACAAGTGGTCAGACACAGCTTCCGGGTGCAGCGGCGTTAGAAGGAAATCTTAAACTGCTCGAACCCTTAAGTCAGCGCGAGCTAGAAGTGATCAGATTGATAGACCAAGGCTTAGCAAATAAAGAAATTGCACAAAAATTATCACTCGCACCAGCGACAGTAAAAGCCCACATTCGAAACATCTACGGAAAGATTGGTGCAAAAAGCCGCACAGAGGCACTTTCAAAAGCCCGTCAACTAGAAGTTATTTAGGGAAAAGTCTTTAAAATCATCTAAAAGTGAGAAAAAAATCACACTTTTACGGCTTTTCACAAAGGGACTACTCCCTTAGGACGATTAAATTACGCCCCCTACGCCCCTAATATTAAACCCATCGAAACACATTGTGTTGAGGCGAGAATTCAGG
>NZ_LWFH01000969.1:0-23570 GCF_001635725.1 Oleiphilus sp. HI0066 | reverse complement strand
AGACTTTTAAAATATCCAGTAACTAAATATTAGTTCCAATGAGCATGCCCTCAGCTTTCAATAAATAAAACTATTCTAAGTAACTTTAATAAAGCAACGATTGCGCTACTGGTCTTTCATAACATTCGGTTAATAACGAGAAACAGCTAGGCTCTAGTTTGCAAACGCGAGAAGAAACGTGAAAATTTCGCAAAAAACTTGATACAGTTTCTATACCCCGTGTAGGTCCAGTTCGAAGCGTGACTCACGATAACATGCCATTAAATTATATGAACAAGTGTCTTGCTGAGGATCGGTAGCAATATAGTGCGTTTCTGACGTAACATTAAATCGCGTTTCGCAACAGGGCTCAACCATAGTTAAAGAGCGAGCATCAAGAAAAAACACAGAATCATAAATGACTATATTTTCCTAAGGAGAGATGATTGATTTCAGAAAAAGAGGGGGTCGGGCATGCGCAGCCTCATTGGTTTATTGATCCCGGGCATACGGACTATCTGGCAGTGATCGTTATCATTCTGCTTTTGGTAGGTTTGTATGGTGTTGTCTATCTTTACGCGGCATTTGACCGCTGGGCGGAACGAAAGTCATCAAATACACCGCTAGCTCGAACAATTCCTACCTTACTCGCTATCGCTTTAGTATATGAGATATTTCCCGTTGATCACTTTCATGCTTTCCTCCCTCTCAGTGCAATTCTTATAGCATTGATGGCGGACTGGTCACGTTTCCACCTACATAAATCATCGTCAGATAGACTACCAGCCCCACACTCCGGGATGGAGCAAGGTCATACTGGACAACATGAGTGTAACGAAGTTGATATGGTTAAAGGTGCTGACAAGGTGCGCGATGTTTGAACTTTTATTTACGTCGTTTCCTGCGGTCATACGTTATTTCCAGCTGCGCCGGCGCGGGGAGTCAATGACGGTTTGGAATATGAAAACAGCTGTTTTTTTGTGGGCGATAATGGCTTTTACTGTTTTTGTAGTTATTTTTTATTTTCACCCAAAAACGTATGCAGGCGTGGTGCCTTTTAGGACGGTTTCGGTCGTTGCTCAAACTTCAGGACCAGTGACAGACATTTATGTAAAAAATGGCCAGCGAGTAAATACCGGAGATCTTTTGTTTCGTATTGAAAATAGTGCGCAGCTCGCCGCATTGTCTGAGGCAGAGGCTCAATTGGCGGTCATTGAAGCTGAGCAAGCCAAAGCAGAAGATAACAAACTTATAGCTGAAGCCAGTGTTCGCGAGATTCAGGCTCGATTGGTAAGTCTGCGAGATGAACTACGCGATGCAAAAAGCATACTGAAACTAGGTTATGGTACAACAAATAATGTGATTGAGGCTCGGTCTCAAGTTCAGGTGGGAGAGGCGGATCTGGATGCAGCGAAAGCTCAGCTTGATCTTACTGATGTTGAACTAACCGAGGGTATCCCCGCAAGACTGGCAGCATCCGAAGCCGCGATTGAAAAAGCGAGAACAGCCTTGGATTTTACAGAGGTTCGATCGTTCACAAATGGAACCGTAACCCAGCTGGCACTCAGCGTTGGCAGCCCAACGACTACACTTGTATTGAGACCATCAATGGTCATCATTCCCGATCGACCTGAAAACACATCAGTACGTGTTTCTGCAGGATTTTCTCAGGTTTCGAAAACGACCCTTTATGAGGGAATGCCAGCAGAAATCGCTTGTGACACTAATGCGAGCCTATCTTATAGAAATGCAATACTTCCTGCACGGATCGTTTTACTGCAGCCCGCTGTTGCGACGGGTCAAGTGACCCCCAGTGATGACTTAAAAGATCTACAAAATGCATCACAGCGCGGAACAATTCATGCCATGCTGGAACTTATTCACAATGAGCATGAAGCCTTATTGCTGGATGGTTCGGGTTGTATCGTACAGACCTATACCAATAACTTGGAAGGGGTTTTCGGGCACATTGTCGCCGCTACCGGAGTTGTTAAAGCTGCAGGGCTTAGAATGAAAGTATTGGGTTCAATACTGGCTGGTATCGGCCTAGCAGGCGGTGAACACTAAGTGTCGATAGCTTAGTTCAAAAACGAATGAGAAATGTCCAACTCTATGATGCCAACGGAGCTTTGCAACTGATTTCTGCTAAAGGTTTGTATCACCCTTTCACTTCGGATAAAAGAACCTTCGGCATCTCAGATAGCCATTTGCAGACAGTTACGCCAGGTCTTGTTTGTGTCTGTCATTCTGAAGAGATCGGAACACCAGGGCCGCCATGAAGGACTCAAGGCGTACATATAATCTCTTCCGCCTGATCAAACATCGGAGGGTTAAATGTGTTTCAGATTTACGATGCCAATTAATTTAGTACGCCTTAAAATTGCAATGATATAGCAAATGAGTGGAGTATGTGATGACTGCAATGCAACAAGTTTTTTATTTGGTTTCTGTATTCGGAAACCTGCTATTTTTGTCACTTTGGATGGTGACCGGTCAAACATTTTTCACGGTTATGTTGGTACTGACTATCAGCTACTCTGTGGTCGGGTTTTACGATTTAAACTACAGTGCGCATACTTTAAACAGGCTGTACCCCGTCGTCGCACATATCCGCTATTTTCTTGAGTCTTACCGAGTTGAAATTCATCAATACTTTATTGCAAATAATACGGAAGAGCTGCCATTTAATCGAGAGCAGCGGTCACTTGTATATCAAAGAGCAAAGGGTGAAATTGATACGAAGGCCTTCGGTACAGAACGAGATATCTTCCAGCAAAACTATCTATGTGCCTGGCATTCGCTAGCCCCAAAAGAAGTTCACCCAGAACATATTAGAGTTATGGTCGGGGGGAAAGAGTGCAGAAAACCCTATTCCTGTTCACGCCTAAATGTTTCAGCGATGAGTTATGGTGCGCTGAGCCAAAACGCTATTGAGGCATTGAACAAAGGCGCAGCTAAAGGTGATTTCTTCCACAATACCGGCGAGGGCGGAGTCAGCCCATTTCACCTAAAACATGGAGGCAATCTGGTTTGGCAATTGGGTACGGCATTTTTTGGTTGTAGAGATATCCATGGTAATTTTTCCGATCGCGCGTTTAGTGAATTAGCGAACCAAGGCGCCATCAAAATGATAGAGATAAAGCTATCACAAGGCGCGAAACCAGCCCATGGTGGAGTGCTGCCGGCGGCAAAGATCAGTGATGAGATTTCACGTATCAGAGGTATCCCCAAGGATCGGGATTGTATTTCTCCTCCAGTTAATTCGCTATGCCGCACCCCTTTAGACTTGTTGAATTTTGTGAAACGATTGAGGGAACTATCAGGCGGAAAGCCCGTGGGTTTCAAATTCTGTATGGGCAACCCAGCAGAGTTTCTGGCCATCTGCAAAGCGATGTTGAAAACGGGTATTTCGCCTGATTTTATCTCGGTGGATGGGGCGGAAGGTGGAACGGGGGCTGCTCCTGTTGAATTTTCCAATCGATTGGGTATGGGATGCTTGGAAGCCACCTACATTGCTCATAATGCATTGCTTGGTTGTGGCCTGAGGAATGAGATACGCATCATTAGTTCTGGTAAAACCGCTTCTGGATTTGATCTTTTAACAAAAGTCGCTTTTGGGGCAGATATTGTTTCGGCAGCTCGTACCATGATGTTTGCTCTGGGTTGTATCCAGTCGCAGTCCTGCAATACCAATTATTGCCCTACAGGTATCGCAACACAAGACCCGGTGCGTTCCAAGGCGCTTAATGTCGAGAGCAAATCAGAGCGTATTAAGAACTTTCAAAAGGCAACCGTAGATAGCTTTTTAGAGCTGGTTGGCGCGATGGGTTTGGAAAACCCAGACCAATTGCAGCCCTTTATGATAAGACGCAGAAACGCAAATGGGCTGAGTTTTGAGGGCGGTCTAACATTTCCGCCGCTCACGGAGGGAGCTCTCATTAACGAAGAAGAACAAGCTGACGAATGGTCTATGTATTGGCAGGCGGCTGACGCTAATTCATTTACACCCAAAGAACTTCTTAAATTTTCCCCTTGATAACACCATCTAATGGACTTTTACAACGCAGATAAACTAATGCCTTTCCTGAGAGTTTAGTAAAAAAGAAGGCGTAACTAGTTTCGAATAATGTTGTTCAGTTCGTCCGTTCCCCCAAGAAATCTGCGTAATTAACATCAGAAATTTGGCTTAGCTTTATGTCGGCTTTTGTCTAGCAGCTGAAGTTTTAAGCGATGAAAGCATGACTTACTTTTCATGAATTTTGCTAGCGCTGAGTCTCGATTTAGTGCAGTTAATTCTCTTCTTGCAGCTTATAATGTTGATCCTTTAGAGCCCATATTTGAGTTCAATAATGCTTAGAAAAAACCAAGAATTCCTTACAATATTGAATTCTATTAAATTCAACAGCTTACAAAATGTAAGCCTTACAAAGGTTGCTTAACTGAAAGGAACAATTCACTACAACAACCGTTCGGGTGTTCGTGCAACTTGCCCAGACTGCCACGTACCGCACAATTGGACGGACAAGATTGTGCGTAAAATGCAGGCATCGAAAGAAGTGTGGGGTAAGGTTTTTGGAACGATGAATACCCGCGAAAAATTCTTAGAAAAACGTTTGGAACTTGCTCAGCATGAGTGGCATCGCTTGAAGTCGAACAATTCTTTAGAGTGTCGAAACTGCCATAGTGCCGAATCGATGGACTTCAATCGCCAGAGTCCGCGAGCTCAGGCAATGCATTCTAAGTTCCTGATTACGCGAGAAAAAACATGTATCGATTGCCACAAAGGCATCGCGCATAAATTGCCCGATATGTAGGGTGTTGAAGGTTGGCAGTAGCCTAGGACTTCATTAACGAAAATTGGGGTCAGAGTACTTTTACTCTGACCCCATTTTTAACCACAACTAAGAACTTAATCTCTGTAATATACTTGTATCAAATGAAAACCGAATTGGCTTTTAACAGGGCCGTGAATTTTCTTGAGAGGCTGCGTGAAAATTACTTTCTCAATGGGCTTAACAAGCTGACCTTTGCGGATTTCTCCTAGATCGCCACCTTTTTTTTTGGATGGGCAAGTTGAATGTTTCTTGGCGAGTGCCTCAAAAGATTTACCAAGAATCAGCTGCTTTTTTAACTGCTCCGCTTCTTCTCTTGTCTTCACTAGTATGTGCTTTGCCATTGCAGTTGCCACGTTTGTCTCCGGCAGTATATCTCTATCATTGTCTTGAAAATCATCGCGCATTGTACACCTTTCGTATCTAGAGTGTATTTGTCGGCAATCAGTACCTATAATTGCGCGCAAGAAATTATTGTTATGGCGGATAGCCAACAAAGGAAAGCATTATGATTATCGTAACCGGCGGTGCAGGTTTCATCGGAAGTAATATTGTGAAGGCGCTGAATGATCAGGGGCGCACAGACATCATTGTTGTGGATGATCTAAGTGATGGTACAAAGTTTGTGAATCTTGTGGACTTAGACATTGCAGATTATCTCGATAAAGATGATTTCTTGGCGATGCTTGATGATGATGCTCCCTTGGGTGATATCGACGCTATTTTCCATGAAGGTGCTTGTTCTTCGACTACTGAGTGGGATGGCAAGTTTATGATGCAGAACAACTACCAGTATTCTGTTGAGTTGCTTGAATACTGCTTAGATAAAAAAATCCCGTTCCTGTATGCGTCATCTGCTGCAGTCTATGGCGGCTCAGATATATTCAAAGAAGAGCGTCAACACGAAAAGCCTCTGAACGTATATGGCTATTCGAAATTTCAGTTTGATCAATATGTACGTCGCATATTGCCTAAAGCCGAATCTCAAGTGATTGGTTTCCGTTACTTCAATGTATATGGGCCGCGCGAACAACATAAAGGTTCGATGTCGAGTGTTGCATTCCACTTGAATACGCAGATTAAGGCAGGCGAAAATCCTAAGTTGTTTGAAGGCTATGACGGTTATCCAAACGGTGGTCAAACGCGAGACTTTGTTTATGTAGGTGATGTCGCCAATGTGAATCTTTGGTGTTGGGAAAACAAAGCTGAGTCTGGGATTTATAACTTAGGCACAGGCGCGGCAGAACCTTTCCAAGCCGTGGCTGACGCGGTGATTGATTTTCACGGCAAAGGAAAGGTTGAGTACATTCCTTTCCCAGATCATTTAAAAGGCCGTTATCAGAGTTTTACTCAGGCAGACATGACTAACTTACGTGCTGCAGGCTATGACCAAGCATTCAAGGCGGTTGCTGAAGGGGTGAGTGAATATATGACATGGCTTAATAAGGACGCCTAATCTTCGATGGAATGGTTGCTGTACTTCGATCTGTTTGGTGTCTTCGTTTTTGCGCTGTCAGGAGGTTTTGACGGTGCAAAATACCACTTAGATTTACTCGGTATTTTGGTGCTAGCTTTGGCAACGAGCCTTGGTGGCGGCATTATGCGCGATGCGATTCTAGGTGTGCACCCGCCAGCAGCCTTTACTAACGAGACCTATTTTTTTACAGCTCTCGCTGCCGGTTTAATTGCTTTCTTCTTTGCTAACCGCGTCGAAAGGCATATGGACTATGTGCGTTTTGCAGATGCGATCGGTCTTGGCGTATTTGCGGCTATTGGTGCAGCAACTGCAGTGCGCCATGAGCTTGGTTGGGTGGGCGTTGTATTAATGAGTACCTTGACTGCGACCGGAGGTGGTGTGATTCGCGATTTACTTGTTCGCGAAATTCCGATGATCTTACGTTCAGATTTCTATGCATCTGCGGCCATTATCGGCGGGCTAATGTATATGGTTCTACATTCAGAAGGAGTGCCTGAAGCATATTGTATGGGGCTTGCCGCTCTAGCCGCCACTTCTAGTCGTTTTGTTGCGATGCGATATAACGTAAATCTGCCTCAGGCCAGACGCTAGCTCATCATTAACCAAATACCTACGCCTGCTAACAAGGCTCCAGAACATCGATTGAGTGTTTTTTGATGTTTTTCATCCCCCAAGAAATGCCCAAGACTCTTTCCGCCAAGCCCATAAATAATTAAGCACATCGCTTCGAGCACGAGAATCAAGACGAGTAACACAGATAGTTGTCCGAATAATGCGCGTTCTGGGTCGAGAAATGGTGGAAGCAAAGCGACAAAGAATGCCCATCCTTTGGGATTAGCTATTGCGGTGATAAACCCTTGCGAGATCAGTGCCGTAGGAGAATAGACAGTGTTCATTGCCGCATCGTTGGTGATGGCCATTTTTCCTTTTGATAGCCACATCTGTAAACCGAGATAAATGAGATAACATCCACCTCCGATCTTTAACACGCTAAATAAAATTGGATAGGTGAGAAGAATGGCGGCAACGCCAACGGCACTCAATGTCGCGACAAGACCAACACCCGATAGTTCGCCAATCATCATCCAAAAGATGGCTTTCATTCCGAAACGCATACCGAGCGTGAGTGACAAGGTCATACACATTCCTGGTGTGATAGACACCATAAAAAAGGTCGGAATGAAAAGAGATAAAACCGTGACGCTTGGCAGATCCAAAGTTATGCTACTCCTAAAAATGATGGGGCAATGACCCCGGCCCCGCGTATATTATTCGTAGAACAGACATTATGCAGCTAGAAGCAGTAAAAACTTTCGCAAACGATGTTGGACGAGCGTATTGGATTTTATTAAAAATTCTGGTTCCAGCAGTGATGGTTGTGAAAATTTTGCAAGAGCTTGGTGCGACAGAATTACTCGCATCGTTGCTTGCCCCCTTAATGAACATTGTTGGTTTGCCGAGTGAGTTTTGTTTAGTTTGGGCTGCAAGCATTCTGACAAATATCTACGCGGCGATGGTGGTGTTTTATGAATTGGGTGATGGCTCATACTCAGTCGCGCAAATCACAACATTAGCGATGCTTGTATTGGTGGCTCATGCCATTCCTATTGAGGGGGCAGTCGCGAAAGCATTAGGAGTTCCTTGGCGTATTACGATCTTGTTGCGCTGTGTCGGTGGTTTTGTCTTTGCTTTGATTACCTATTTCAGTCTGAGTGTAACGCCGCTTGCTGAGCAAACGAGTCAGGCTCTCTGGACACCCAGTGTTTCTGATACGAGCTTTTGGGGTTGGGTGAGAGCGCAATTCGAAATGTTGGCAGGCATATTGGTCGTACTGAGCTCTCTCATGCTATTTCTGCGTTTTTTACGCCTTATTAAGTTCGATCAAGTACTAGAATTTTTACTTTTACCGCTGACAAAATTCTTAAAAGTTGGCCGCGAAGCGAGTCATGTCACGATTGTAGGCTTGATGTTAGGTCTGAGTTTTGGTGCTGGTTTGCTCATTGATGCCGCAACAAAAGGCGAGATCAATCTACGGGATATGAAGGTCGTTGCATGCTTTCTCGGGCTTTGCCATAGCATCATTGAAGACACTTTATTGCTTCTATTATTAGGCGCACATTGGATACCCATTTTGCTTGGTCGTTTATTGTTGTCGATTATAGTGATGGCTATTTTGATTCGCTTTATGTTTAAAGAATCTGAAAAAGAGCCTGACTTCAGCTAACACTTTTCAAGTCCTTGTTTATACTCAAAGTTATTCGTTTTATTTAATTGTATTCGCGCCGAGTATGCCGAGTTCTTTATTTACTTATTTCAATCTTTATCGCGTCGTTATTTCTGCTTTATTGTGGGGGGTGACGTTTTCTAAAAAATACGCGGTAAGCGATTTTCGTGATATTGAAGCCTTTCAAGTTATCGCAGCTACTTACTTTGTCTTTTCTTTAGTTTCTTTACTGGCATATCGTTCGCGTTTAAAGGCTGACTATAGCCATATCTTTTTCTTTGGTTTCTTAGATCTTTGTTTTCTTCATGCCTTGTTTTATGCTGGTGAGGGCATCACTGGAGGGCTCAGTAATTTAGTTATTATTTCAGTTGCTGCTGCAAACATTATGCTTCGTGGAGTGTCTGCGTATGCGCTTGCGGCCGTGGCAAGTCTGTTATCGCTAACGCTTGAGTTTGATCGTTATATTCAAGATATGAGTGTGCTCTCCGATGTTGCTCGAGCAGGGTTAT
Organism: Oleiphilus sp. HI0066; assembly: GCF_001635725.1. Lineage (NCBI taxonomy): Bacteria > Pseudomonadati > Pseudomonadota > Gammaproteobacteria > Oceanospirillales > Oleiphilaceae > Oleiphilus > Oleiphilus sp. HI0066. The sequence goes on along the minus strand of NZ_LWFH01000969.1, from coordinate 14,549 downwards.
TTGGAGCTATTTACTTTGCGACGGCGTTTATTCTTCAAAACTTGTCGCGCCGTATTTCTCAAACGGAAGAACTCGCTGCCAAACAACAGAAAAATATCGCAGAGCTGCAAGCTCTTAATCATCAGATTATTCAAAGTATGCGCACTGGGATTATTGTTTGTGATCCTGATTATAAGGTGCTGACATTTAACCAAGCATGTTCTGATTTACTAGGTATGAAATCAGGAGAGCGCCTGCCTCAACAAATTATTGAGCGTATTGATGCGTGGTCGCGACAACCCACGGTGCGAAGTAAGCCATTTCAAATGAGTGCTGACTTACCTGAAGTTCAAGCAAATTTTTCGCGAATGGAAAATGCTGGCAAAAATAATACGCTTATTTTCTTAGAAGATACCCGTCTGCTCACTCAGCGCGCGCAACAATTAAAGCTAGCATCACTTGGGCGTTTAACAGCTAGTATCGCACATGAAGTGCGTAACCCCTTAGGCGCTATTAGTCATGCTGCACAGCTTCTTTCTGAGTCAGAAGAATTGACAGAAGCTGATCGCAAGATGACTAGCATCATCGAAAGGCATTGCGCGCGAGTAAATGGCATTATTGAAAATACGCTTACCTTGAGCCGCCGTGGTCAACCCGACGTGCAGGCTATTTCACTCCGACCTTGGCTTGAGCAAGTCGTCGATCAGTGTCGAGAACAAAGCGATTCTCCTATCCCCATCCGCGTGAACGTTCTGAATAAGGAAGACACTTTGGCGCGATTTGACCCTTCTCAGATTGAGCAAGTGCTTACTAACTTGATTGTCAATGCGCAATACCACATCGAGAAATCGATGAACGAGGGTGGGGTTGAAGTATGCTTGTCACGCAAAGCGGGCACGGGACAAGCTGTCGTAGATATCATTGATTCGGGTAATGGCGTATCGGAAGAGAATCAGAAACATTTGTTTGAGCCCTTTTTTACAACCGAGAGCACAGGAACCGGATTGGGTCTATACATATCGCGTGAACTGTGTGAAGCCAATCAGGCAAACTTAAGTTACCTTGAGAGCAGTAGTGGCGGTGCTTGTTTTCGCATTATATTTGCGCACCACAAACGAATTGTTTAAGCCAGAAACATTTGAATACAGACTTCAGCATTGACTGAGATAGAAACTAGTAGAGACGTTAAATGACTCGACCATGCGTATTAATAATTGATGATGAACCAGATATTCGAGAACTTCTCGAAATCACGCTGATGCGTATGGGGTTAGATACCGTCAGTGTTGATTGTATCGAAGAAGCTCATCGTGCTTTGTCAGAGTTTACCTTTCAATTATGTTTAACAGATATGAACCTGCCGGATGGCAATGGTATTGATTTTGTGCGTTTTATACAGAGCGAACACAGTCATATTCCGATAGCTATGATTACCGCTTATGGCAGTGTTGAAACCGCCATTGAAGCCCTAAAAGCAGGTGCATTTGATTTTATCTCTAAGCCTGTCGATTTAACGCAACTACGCACACTTGTATCTAGTGCGCTTAAACTCGCTGAAACAAAAGTTGATCTTGCTCAGTCAATTCCTAGTGATCAAACGGTGCTCCTCGGTGAGAGTGCCGAACTCAAAAAGCTCAACAAACAGGTTATTAAACTCGCTCGCAGCCAAGCGCCAATATACATCTCTGGTGAATCCGGAAGTGGTAAAGAATTGGTTGCACGTGCCATTCATGCCAATGGTGTCAGACGTGATGGGCCATTCATTCCAGTTAACTGTGGCGCGATACCAAGCGAGTTGATGGAAAGTGAGTTTTTCGGACACTTAAAAGGTAGCTTTAGTGGGGCTCATCAAGATAAAGATGGCCTGTTTAAAGCGGCGGATGGCGGCACTTTGTTTTTGGATGAAGTGGCTGATCTACCCTTAGATATGCAGGTGAAATTGCTTCGTGCTATTCAAGAGAAAGCGGTGCGTGCCGTAGGCGGTGAGTCTGAAGAAGCCGTCGATGTGCGCGTTTTGAGTGCAACGCATAAAGATCTTCAAGCATTGGTCGACGACGGCAGTTTTCGACAAGACTTGTTCTACCGCATTAACGTCATTAACTTGCAGGTACCTAGCTTGCGCGAACGCCAAGATGACGTAGCGCTATTGGCAACGCGTTTCTTGTCGAATATCGCTCAAGAATGTGGGGTCGATAACGCGTCCATCGATGCCAATGCAATGCAAGCGCTTAAAAGCTATAGCTTTCCTGGAAACGTGCGTGAGTTAGAGAACATCATTGAACGTGCGTTTACGCTGTGTGAAGACGATATTATTCGTGAACAAGATCTGCAGCTAGATAACAGCCCGCGCTTATCTCCAACCCAGACCTTTTCTGAGCCGAGCGCTCAGCCCGACAACCAAGGTAGCTCTACAGACTTTGTATCGGCTCGACCGGAGGATATGCCTTTAGAAGATTATCTTGAGCAAATAGAGCGCGTAGAGATAGAAAAAGCGCTGCAAGATACCAAATGGAATCGCACTGCGGCAGCGAAAAAGCTGGGTATGAGTTTTCGGTCTATGCGGTATCGTTTGAAGAAGTTGAGATTAGATTAATCCCTTTATTTTTGGCCATATGCCTAAGCGCTTTTGTTTCAGGTGTTGTTTCGATTTAGCTTCTTCTTTTCTTGTCGGCAGCGGCCGACAACGCCTTAAGACCTTTAACGCTAAAGGTCTTAAGAATCTAAATGCGCCCCAGCTCTCGGGGCCTTCGGCTACACTCAAGTTCTTGTTCAAATCGGCGCTGCGGGACTCGCCTTCGGCTCGGGCAGTCCTCGCGTATTCCCGATTTTCACTAGCGAGCTTTCGTCCCTCAAGATGAGGGTGGCCGTTTCGATAAAGTATATTTTTGGCACTAACTTCCCCCTTCTGACTAGATGAGTCGCGAAAAGAATAAACAGATTAACGCCGAGGATTGTCTGAGTGAACGAAGTGAGCGAGTTCCGCAGGCGCTGTTTATTCTTGAGCAACGAATGAACCCGAAGGGCTAGGAAGTAGGGGCTGACAGGGACGAGGTGAATTTCTTAGTAAGAGAGGGTGGCCTGGGTCATTGTTAAGGGAGTGTCAGCTACTCCCTTAACTCGTCCTTCAGGACGAAACCTGAATAGAAGAAAAAACTATACCTCGATCATCACTGGACAGTGATCTGAACCCATCACCTGATCAAAAATATCTGCATTCTTGATGCGATCTTTAAAAGAGTCAGACACTAAGAAGTAATCAATCCTCCACCCTATGTTGCGCTGACGTGCTCCAGCACGGTAGCTCCACCAAGAATAACGCTCACCTTGCTCTGGATGAATATGTCGGAAGCTATCGACAAAGCCCGCATTGGTATAGGCATCCATACCATCGATTTCTTCTTGCATGTAGCCTGCGCTTTTATTGTAGTTTGGCTTCGGACGCGCGAGATCAATATCTTTATGTGCAACGTTCAAATCGCCGCAAACTAATACTGGTTTGGTTTGTTCTAGGGTTTGAATGTATTCAAGAAAAGCTTTGTCCCAAGTTTGACGATATGGCAGACGTTTGAGTTCGCTCCCGGAGTTAGGTGTGTAAACGGTGACGAGATAAAAGTCTTCGTACTCTGCGCAAATGACACGGCCTTCGGTATCGTGTTCATCGATGCCAATATCATTTTTAATAGAAAGAGGCCTTTCTTTCGTGATGATCGCGGTGCCAGAGTAGCCTTTCTTTTCAGCTGAGTTCGAGTAGATGTGGTAGCCCTCGAGTTCAGCAAGTGCTTCCTGTACTTGGTCGTCTTGTGCCTTGGTTTCTTGAAGGCAAAGCACGTCCGGCTGCATTTCTTCGAGCGAAGCCAAAAAGTCTTTTTTCATTACGGCGCGAACACCATTTACATTCCACGAAACTAAACGCACGAAAGATCTCCAGTTCAAGTACTAAATTTTGATGGCGAGTTTACATGGGGTGTTGATAGATCGAAACACTTAATTTTACCGTAAGCCCTTTCTATCTGGTGCAGAGTTTTTTAGTCTGCATGTTCTAACAAAAAGCCTGAGGCCTGAATAAAAGATGGAGTTCCAAGACGTTCTTACGAAACGCAATAGCACGCGTGATTTTACCGACCAAGAAGTAAGTGATGACTTGATAAAGACCTTGCTTGCGGATGCTTTGAAAGCACCAAGTTCTTCTAATACGCAGTCGTATCGTGTGGCGATAGCAAAAGGGGTGACTAAAGATAAAATCGCTGAAGCGTTATTGAAAAAGTATGATAAGGGTATCGAAATTCAGCGTTTAAAAGGCGTGTCTAAAATCGTGAGGGGTATAACGAGCGGTGCCTTGCCTAATGGTGATTTCAAACCAGATATTCATTACCCATCCGAGCAAAAGAGACGCGCGATTGAGTGCGGCAAGGGCTTGTATGGTGTACTCGGAATTGAGCGACATGATCGCGCAGCGCGCGATGCTTGGATGCGAAAAAACTTCGAGTTTTTTAATGCGCCGGTAGCGATGTTCATTTTTGTTCATGGCGAACGTGCCGAATACAGTGCGCTTGATACAGGTATGTTCTTGCAAAATCTGATGCTGTCAGCGACTGATAAGGGGCTTGGGACATGTGCGCAAGCTTCTGTTGCAATGTGGGGCGGCGATGTTCGTCCATTCTTTGATATTGAAGACAAGTACAAGCTAATTTGCGGTGTGTGCTTGGGCTACCCAAGTAATGACAAAATAAATAGCTTTCAACCAGAAAAGCGCACAGTAGAAGAAATCTGTTTTTCTGTGGCATGATAAGTCATTTGTTTGGCTTTTCATAATATCGGGATCAGAGTATTTTTACTCCGACCCCGATTTACAGCATGACTACAAGAACTTACAGCAAGACTTGGTGCTGCTCTGCTTTTAAGCGTGGTCCGTATTGGCTGACTACTTGAGCAGCTGCTTTGTTTGCCAGAGAAGCCGCTTCAACATAGGACTTTCCAGCAGTAATAGCATATAAAAATGCGCCAGCAAACATGTCTCCCGCACCGTTGGTATCAATAGCTGTTGCTGCCACACCTTCAACTTTTGATAGCGTTGTGCCATCAAATACCATTGCGCCATCTTTACCTAATGTGATCGCAAAACTGGCCGCGTATTGTTTCATCGCGTCACAGGCTTCTTCGATATTCGAAGTCTTTGTCCAACCGAGTGCTTCGTCTTGATTGGCAAACAGAAGATCAACTTTATCGCCGAGCATGTCGGCGAGACCATCACCGAAAAATTGCACCATTCCAGGGTCAGACAACGACAGGGCTGTTTTGACACCATGCTGTTCAGCTAATTTGCGCAACTCAACAGCCGCAGCGCGTCCTGTGTCTGACGTAACAAGATAGCCTTCGATGTAGGCATACTCTGATTCTTTCAACGCATCGATGTTGATGTTCTCGGTGCTTAGTGTTTCGCTGATCCCAAGAAAGGTATTCATGGTACGCTCAGCGTCTGGGGTAATCATGACTAGACACTTACCGGTTGTACCTGATTCATGTTTTGATTGATCGGTAGAGACGCCTGCCTCAGCAAGGTCGTCATGGAAGAATGTACCGTTATCGTCATCAGCTACTTTGCATGAGTAGTATGTTGATGCGCCAAAGCAAGCTGCCGCATAAATTGAGTTACACGCACTGCCGCCACTAGATCGCTTGCTACCCACTAGGTGACCTTTCATATGATCGAGAAGCTCTGTTTGGCGTGCTTCATCTACCAATGTCATAAGACCTTTTTCGATGTTTGCTTGAGATAGAAAATCATCAGTGACTTCAATTTCGGTGTCGACAAGTGCAGCACCGAGGCCATAGACATGGTAACGTGTCATAGTTTTTTGTTCCTTTCATTTTTATGCGATTCAAACCCGCATTATTACAATCGAGCTCAAGCAACGCAAAGTATCTTGCTGCTGTTTTTCGCATAAGGAGAGTTTGTGCAAAAATTAAATAGGAATGTTTGGCTTTTGGCAGTCGCAAGTGCCTTAGGTTTGAGTACGGCGCCGTTAGTTGTGTTTGTCGGTGGCTTGATTGGCAGTGAGTTGGCGCCAGATAAAGCAATGGCCACGTTACCTGTTGCAGCAATCGTTGTGGGTACGGCTATGGCGGTCATTCCTATTGCGCGCTTGATGCAAAGTTATGGGCGTTCGACTGTTTTTCGCGTCAATATTCTTATGATGATTTGCGCAGCACTTGGTGCAGCGCAAGCCATCGAGCAGACCTCGTTTTGGGGATTTTGTTTCTTCGTGATGTTGTTAGGAGTTGGCCTAGCGGCAATTCAGCAATATCGGTTTGCGGCGATGGAAAGTGTTGATGAATCTCAACATGCGCCAGCTGCTTCGTTCGTACTGCTGGGTGGTCTTGTTGCAGCATTTGTTGGCCCAGAGCTCGGGCAGGTTGGTAGAGAGTTATTTGACCAACATTACAGTGGCTCGTTTGTCTTGCTCGCTGTCATACTCGCATTAAGTTTGCCTGTTTTGTTTGTATTTAAGGCGCCTAAGCCGGTTGATTCCCAACAGCGCTCTTCATCAGAAGAAAGGACAATTTTTGAGATTTCTTCTCAGCCGGTGTTTTGGGTGGCCGTTCTCTCGGCGGCCATTGCTTATGCCGTTATGTCTTATGTTATGACCGCCACGCCAGTGACAATGCACAATCTAATGGGGCACTCGCTCGAAGATACGAAGTGGGTGATTCAAATACATATTATGTCGATGTATATCCCCTCGTTTTTTTCAGGCTTTCTCATACAACGATTTGGTCAATTAAAAATGCTATGGCTGGGTTTAGCATGTTATGCCATCACAATTGCTATTGCGTGGTCTGATCCTCAGTTAGTACATTTTTATGTCAGCTTGATTTTGTTAGGTGTTGGCTGGAACTTATTGTTCGTATCAGGCACGAGTCTTTTGCCGCAAGTCTATAAAGGCAATGAAGCTTATAAAGTGCAGGGTATTAACGACTTTAGCGTGTTTGGTTTGCAGGCCATGGCGTCTTTGTCGAGTGGAGCAATTGTTTATGCCTTTGGTTGGACGACTTTGTTATTTTCTGCAATACCGGTCTTGTGTATTCAGTTGGCATTGTTAGTATTCTGGAAACGTTCTGCATAACAATAATCATGTTCATGGCTAGGCGTTTTGATGCGAAAATGGCCTAGTTTAAAAATAAGAAGTATGACCTATGTTAAAGAATTCTTTTGCCGTGCTCGGTGCGAGCTCCTCCGCTTTTTCGTCGATGGTCGTTCGACCTAATTCACTTTCAGCTCGAAGTTGGCGCGCAGAATTTACCTGTCGTTTTGTGCAAATGCTGTTTAATAAATATGAATCGCAGAGTCATGATTGGTTGAGAGAAACGCAAAAGCTGCTCGCAATGAAAGGGCCTGCTTTATCAAAAGTGACAGCGCATCGAGGAGAGATTGCTGGTGTACCTGTTTTAGAAGTTTATCCAAAAAAACTAGATCCAAAAGACTTGCCAACGGTAGTGTATTTTCATGGTGGCGGATATGTGATTGGTAGTGCCGAAGGGTATAAATATACTCTCGCGAAAATTGCCATTTTGTGCGGTATGCGAGTTATTGCTGTGGATTATCGATTAGCGCCTGAGCATCCGCTTCCGTGTGCACAAGAAGATTGCTTGGCGGTAGTTGAATCAATTATCAAAGATCTAGATGCTCAGGAGCAGTTATATCTCATGGGCGATTCTGCGGGTGGCGCTCTGGTGCTCAACACGCTTCGGGAGTTAAAAGAGCAAGGTCGGGTTGGTGCAGTAGATGGTGCGGTTCTGTTGTCGCCATGGGTTCGCCCTTTTGAGCCTGAGTATTTATCGACGGAGTTTGAGTCGGTAGACATGTTGTCAGAGTCGATTGTAAATCGCTGGGTCAACAGTTTTGGTGATAATGTCCAAGACCATAAACGTGTAACGGATTTTTCTGAGACCAGCTTTATTGGTTTTCCGCCAATGTATGTGCAGGCAGGAGGAAGTGAGATATTCAAAGCGCAGGTGGATGATTTAGTCAGCCGTTTACGTGCTGATCGAGTAAACACAGCATACGATGTCTTCCCTGATATGTTTCACGTCTTTCAAACTTTGTCTCCGTTGGTTCCAGAAGCTGATAGGGCATTAGCTTTGATTGCCAAGAAAATAGAGCAATTTACTTGATGCGTTTAATCATCACGCTCCTCGCGCTAACTCAACTTGTGGGGTGTGCGACAGCGCCACCTAAAAATCCAGATAATCTCTGTGATATTTTTTATGAGAAATCTGATTGGTACGAGGCCGCTATCGAAACGCGTGAGCGCTGGGGCGCGCCGGTGCATATTCCGATGGCCATTATGTACCAAGAATCTCGATTCAAGTATGACGCACAACCTCCGATGGAATATTTTCTTTGGATCATCCCGATAGGTCGTGCGAGTGACGCCTACGGATATTCTCAAGCAAAGACGCCTGTTTGGGGGGAGTATCAAGACGATGCTGGTGGCTGGTTTGCAGAACGTGATGATTTTGAAGATGCCATTGATTTTGTCGGTTGGTATATGAACCGTACTAACAAAATGAACAAGGTGTCGAAGTGGGATGCTTATGCGCAATATTTGAATTACCACGAAGGGCAGGGCGGTTATCGCAGAGGGTCTTATAAATCCAAGCCTTGGTTAATGGGTGTCGCCCGTAAGGTCGAAGCGAGAGCGAAAAAATACAGCGAGCAGTATTGGGGATGCAAAGATGATCTGGCCAGCTCTTGGTTTTGGTAAGAGATAGTATTGTTTGGGAATAAAAAAGCCGGCTTCATGCCGGCTTTTAAGTTTCAGCGATCTAACTACCTCAGGAACGGATTCAACATTCTTCCGAAGAACCCTGTCATCTTCAGCGGTGCGTCCATTACAGCTAAACAAATACAATCCGCGTCAGCCGATGCTTGTGGCTGGTGCTTAGTATTTTCGTCTGCGAGAATGAAATCACCTTGATTGTACTTGCAACTCTTATCGGAAAACGAACCTTGCATCACTAAGGTGTACTCCGTTCCTTTGTGTGTATGCTCTGGAAGCTTTGAACCAGCTTTAATTCGGTATAGCTTCGTTGTGTAGCGCTCATCATCAATATTGAGGTTTACCTCTTGGATGTTTTTGCTGAAGCCACTCCAATTTAATTGGTCAAAGTCTTCTTTGATAAACCTGCGCATCGGGCGCGGTATATTTATGCGCTTTTCGTTTGCTGCTTTTTCGAAACTCTCTTGAGAAACTTTATTTCTTTCAAACATTTCGATTTTTGCCCAGGTCTCGTCTAATAGAGAATCAGACACGACTTCTTCGGAACATTGTTTCAATATGTCGCCACCAAGCGACTCAAAGTTACGAACTTTTTCTGCACATTTAGGACATGATTCAACATGGCATGCCACCATGAGTCCTAATGCATCAGCTAGTTGCCCAGCTGCGAAGGACATCAAAAGTTCATCATTAGGATGATAATTAGCCATGACATTTGCTCTTTTGCTACGTTTTCTAATTTCTTCATTGCGAGTCTTAGGCGCGATTTGATTGTACCTAGTGGTAAATCAAGATCTGCCGCTATCTCGCTGTGTGATTTGCCTTCAAAGTATACTTTGAAAACCACTTGCTTTTGGACCTCTGGAAGGTGCTTCAGCATTCCTCGTGCTGTCTTACCTTCCAGTTCTCCTGAAATCTGCGTCTCTAATTCTTCTGAACCTTCTTCGGCCCAGAGGTCGTCCGACTGCACAGTTTCATGGCGACTTTTTCGCGCCATATCAATTCTTTTGTTTCGAACGATCGTGTACAACCAAGTAATCGCGCTGCCCGACTCTGGCTTGAAAGTGTGCGCTTTACGCCACACAATGATCATGCATTCTTGCAGAAGCTCTTCAGCGTCAGCGCTTGAAGCTCCGCATTGCATCGCGAAGGCTTTTAATCTGGAAGATGTTGCTTTGAAAAGATCTACAAAAGCTTGTCTATCTTTACTCTCTCCAATCCTGATTAAAAACTGATTCAACTCATTCGGTTCTTTCTGTGCCAAAACTCGGCCCTTATTTGATGAAGATGCAGATGTACCGCGGGGTTTCACCAAACTTACCTTAGCTTTCTTGTCCAGTAAAGCGTTCATACTAGGAGTTCTCGGTTTGAGCAGTTTTACTATCAAAAAAACGATCTAATACTCCGCAAAGTACGTACTGCAATCGTTGCTAATTTTTTTTACGCATATCCTTAAATTTCGGATTAACTATGGATCAAAAAACATCCCCTTTTTCTCAACGCTGGGACTTTGCCGTTATTGGCGCTGGAATGGCAGGGGCTTTTATCGCAGGACGACTACAGGCTGAAGGCAAGTCAGTATTGATTATTGATAAAGCGCGAGGATCTGGGGGGAGGGTTTCCTCCAAACGTTTGAAGGCGGGCGAGATCGCTTTTGGCGTCGACTTAGGGTGTCAGTTTTTTGAAGTGAGCCACTCTTATTTTGAGGCCTATCTTTCTTCGAGGGAAGATGTCGTGATTGAATCTAGCAGGGCGATTGTTCGCGGACGTAATTCTTTGCTTACCCGTGGAGCGCTGGGCAGCGCGTCAACCTTGTTCGGAGCGCGAGTGCTCAGCGCAAGCCGGAACGAAAATCTTTGGACTGTCGAATTAGACGTAGCTTCTGAAAACAAAACACTTGAGGCCGACCATCTCATTTTGGCTACGCCGCCGATTCAAGCGGCGGAGATATTGGGGCGCGACCACCGGCTTTATTCATCAATGTCTGAGTCGCGTCACCACGCGCAGTGGGTCTCTGTTTTTGCGTTTGATAAGCGTGTTCTTGATGCTGAGACAGTAAAGATGCTAGAGAAAATTGGGTCAATCCAAAGTGACGTCATAGGGCTGGTGTCGGTTGAATCGCGTAAGCCAGATCGGAATATTGATGCTAGCCTGTTGGTTATGACGCTACACAGCTCTGAGTCATGGGCGGCTCGGAATCTCAATGTCAGTGCTTCAGATGTCGAAACGGTATTGCTAGAATCCTTGGCCGATGTCGTGGATCTGGACTCAGTTGTTTTGCGCAATGCTCTAGGAAAGGCGCATGTTCATCGATGGTTGTATGCTCGTCCTACTATCTCTAATCGCTTGATGGGGTCTTTCTTTGATGATGCCTCGATTAAGCTGTCTGCCTGTGGGGATTACTTTTCGGTGGAATCCGAGTATGGTGTTGAATCAGCATTTTTAAGTGCAAATGCTCTTTTGAGAACCATTCTCACGTCTACTGAAGGTGTGTTGTCCAATAATGAAAGCGAAAGTCTCCTCACATCTTAAATCCAATGGTTCTTGTTTGACGTTTAGTTAGTGTCAACGGATTTATCGCCCGAGCATCTCGCTCGGGTCAAGCGTTTGGGATATTTAAGTGAAAACACATATAAGTGAAAGCCGATTTTCTTTGAGGAAATTGGCGATGTCCGTCGTGCTTTGGTTTGATGCTGAAGCAAGTGCGGAGCAAATAAAAGGTCAACCAAATGACATTAATTGGTTGAGATGTTTGCCTTTTATCATTGTACATGTCGCATGTCTGAATTTGATTTGGCTCGGCTGGAGTCCGATTGGGGTCGCTATTTGTTTGGGCTTTTTTTGGTTGAGAATGTACGCGATTACCGCCGTATACCACCGGTACTTCGCGCACAGAGCGTATAAAATGAATCGCTTCTGGCAGTTTTTCTTTGCGGTGATTGCTTCGAGTTCAGCGCAGCGTGGACCCTTATGGTGGGCGGCTCATCATCGAAATCACCACAAATTCTCTGATACAGATCACGATTTACATTCACCAATTAATCACAGCTTTTGGTGGAGTCATGTTGGGTGGTTTTTAAGTAACCAGGCGTACAAGACCGATTACGACGTTGTCCCTGACTTGGCTAAATATCCAGAGCTCGTCTTCTTAAATCGTTTTGATAGCTTGATGCCAATTCTAGCAGCGCTAGGCATGTATGGTTTAGGCGAATTATTGGCTGCAACACATCCAGAGCTCGGCACTAACGGATTACAGCTTGTTGTCTGGGGTTTCTGCGTATCGACGGTGCTGTTGTTCCATTCAACTTTCACGATTAATTCTCTGGGGCACGTCTGGGGCAAGCGTCGTTTCAATACTAAAGACCAAAGCAGAAACAACGGTTGGCTCGCGCTGCTGACTTTGGGTGAGGGATGGCATAACAATCATCATCGGTTTGCGGTATCTGCTCGACAAGGCTTTTACTGGTGGGAGATTGATATATCTTATTATGTAATCAAGTTGCTGAGTTTTATTGGTATTACACGTGAGCTAAAGCCTGTTCCCTCGCGTATCCTCCTTGAAGGTAAACAGCACGCTAAAAACGCGTCCAGCCAACAAAAGGGGGAGATTGGTGAAAGCAAGTAACGCGCAAGTGGTTTCAGCAGTCGCGCAATTCAAAGAAATGTTTAACGTGTTGAATCGCGACACTCTAAGCGAGTCTTTGTTGAGCCAAACCTACACTGATGACTTAGTGTTTAGGGATCCGCTTCATCATATTGAGGGCATGGCTGACTTGATCGCGTATTTTGAAAACGTGTACGAGAACGTCGGAAGTATTTGCTTTGATTGGTTAGACGAGTCGCTTGAGAAAGACCGCGCGTACTTGCGTTGGAAAATGTACTTCACTCATCCTCGATTAAATCGGGGGCAAAGCGTTGCTGTGGACGGGACCTCTATTCTCAGAGTTGAAGATGGAAAGGTTTGCGATCATCGAGACTTTTTCGACGCAGGGCAGATGCTATATGAGCATATTCCTGCCTTGGGATTTCTCATTAGGAAACTGAAACAACGATTGGTTTAGCGGAGATCGCGCATGAGCGGAAATAATCAAAATTCCACGCTTTGGGTCGTCGGTGCCAGTACTGGTATCGGACGTTCTGTAGCGATCGAGTATGCGCGCAATGGCGGTTTCGGCAGAATTATTCTAAGTGCGCGATCTGAGGATAAGTTAGTAAGCGTAAAGGCTGAAATCGAAACTTTTGGTGTGCTTGCAGACGTTCTCGTTTTAGATATAACTCAGGCAGATCAAATTGCGAACGCTCAATCTTGGTTGCAGGAAAACGTTCCGAACTTATCCATGGTGATTGTCAACGCTGGGACTTGTGAGTACATGGACAGCGATCAGCTTGATACTGATTTGGCGCGCCGCGTTTTCGACGCAAATTACTTCGCTGCGATTGAAATCTCGCGGGTGGCTTATCCGTTTCTCCGAAAAGCTAAAGCTGCGGATGCTGATGCATCAATGGTGTTCGTGTCGAGTAGTGTGACTTATCAGGCGCTTCCTCGTGCGCATGCTTATGGAGCTTCGAAAAGTGCGTTGCGTTATTTTGCGGAATGCTTGCGCATAGATTGGCAGCTCGAAGGTATTGATGTTCAGTTGGTCAGCCCTGGTTTTGTTGATACACCGCTGACCCAGCAGAACGACTTTGATATGCCTATGATGGTGTCGAGTGAAGATGCAGCCGATAAGATCGTGAGGGGGTTGGATAAGCATGTATTCGACGTATCTTTCCCAAAGCGTTTTGTTTGGAGTCTCAAACTTCTATCGTGGCTGCCTACTAAGGCCAAATTTAAACTCTTGGGATCGATGTCTCGTCACGAAACCAGTCTAACAGATTTAGAGAAAGGAAAGACAAATTTATGATGACCGAAGTTCAGTCGTCACAAAAAATTGCGGTAGTCGGCTCTGGCATTGCTGGGCTTACAAGCGCCTATCTATTGAGTAGACATCATGAGGTTACGCTTTTTGAAGCGAACGATTATCTTGGTGGGCATACGCATACAAAACAAATAGAACATAACGAGAAGCGCTATCCGGTCAACACCGGTTTTATCGTTTTTAATGATTGGACGTATCCAAATTTCATTAAGTTGATGGAGCAATTAGGTGTTGCATGGCAAAACTCAGATATGAGTTTTAGTGTTCATTGTGCAAACAGTGGTCTCGAATACAACGGCACGAATATCAATTCGTTGTTTGCTCAACGCCGCAACTTGCTTCGTCCTAAATTCTGGCGCATGGTCAAAGATATCCTGCGGTTTAACGAGCAAACTACCTCCGCTTTAGATAAAGGCGAAGACCTCAGTATGACCTTAGGGGAATACATTGAGCGTAATGGGTATTCTCGTCAATTTCGTGATTTTTACATCATACCAATGGGGGCAGCTATTTGGTCTGCGTCAACAGACGTAATGATGAATTTTCCAGTTGAGTTTTTCCTGAAGTTCTTTAACAACCATGGGATGTTAAGCGTGGATGACCGTCCTACATGGCGTGTGCTTACTGAAGGCTCGGCCGCGTACGTGAAAGAGATTATCAAGCCTTTCGAACAAAACATTCGTTTAAACACGCCGGTGAAAAAAATCGAACGAAATGCGTCGAATGTCGTGATTCATTCAAAAGACGGTGCTGAAGAATTTGATCAAGTGATCTTGGCATGTCATAGCGACCAAGCGCTTAGCATGCTTGAGTCGCCGACTCCGCAAGAAGAAGAAATTTTAGGTGCGATTCCGTATCAAGATAATGAGGT